>NZ_JAAIXZ010000011.1:300000-407336 GCF_010894435.1 Pyxidicoccus trucidator
TCCTGCACGAGGTCCACGTACCGGTCCATGAACGAGAGCTCCAGCCCGATGCGCGGGTAGCGACGCATGAACTCCGGCAGCAGCGGCGCCACCTGGAGCTGCCCGAACAGGTTCGGCACGGCCACGCGCAGCCGGCCCCGAGGCTCCCCCGCCAGCCCGGAGACGAGCGCCTCCGCGTCCTCCACCCGGGTGAGCACGTCGGCACAGCGCTCCAGATAGAGCGTCCCCGCCTCCGTGAGCGACACATGGCGCGTGGTCCGTCGCAGGAGCGCGGTGCCCAGCGCGTCCTCCAGGCGGGCGATGCGCCGGCTCAGCGCGGAAGCACTGATGCCGAGCTCCCGCGCCGCGTCCGCGAAGCTCAAGACGCGCGCCACCGCGGTGAAGCTGAGCATGTCCTCCAGCCGGTCCCTCAACGCCAGACGCTCCATGCCGCGCTCCTTCCG
This sequence comes from Pyxidicoccus trucidator, assembly GCF_010894435.1. NCBI lineage: Bacteria > Pseudomonadati > Myxococcota > Myxococcia > Myxococcales > Myxococcaceae > Pyxidicoccus > Pyxidicoccus trucidator. The sequence continues at coordinate 300,444 of NZ_JAAIXZ010000011.1, forward strand.
ATTGTTGCACGCGACGCAAGAGTCTAATGCAGCGCTCCCCGATGATGCGGCGGAAGCCGTGGGCTACTTGTGCATTGCACGCATCGACAACGCGAGGGCCGGCCGCGGAGTGGACGGCGGGTACGCCATCGCCTGCCACCGAGCCTGGAGCTTCGAGCCTCTGCCCGACTCCGAGCCTCGCCTCAAACGCTGACTCGCGGCATCGACAAGGACCTACACCATGAAACACCTACAATTGACCGCCACCCTGCTTGCGAGCCTTCTCGCCCTTCTCCCGATGAGCCTGGGAGCCACCCCGGTGGAAGCACGCCACGAGCGCCTGCCCCTGCCCATGGGCTTCGCGTATCCCAATGGCATCGCCCACGCGGAGGACGGAACGCTCTTCGTCGGCTCGGTCTCGACTGGCCGCATCCTGCGCCGGCCGCCGGGAGGCGACTGGACGGTGCTGTTCCCCGGCTCGGAGGACGTGTTCTCCGTGACGAGCCTCCGGCTGGATGTGCCGCGTGGACTGCTGTGGGGCACCTCGCCGGACGTCATGGGCCTGCTGCGCCCCGATGGAACTCTGGGCCGGCGCACGCCCCGGCTCTTCTCCGTGGAGGTGAGTACCGGAGAGGTGCGGAAGCTTGTCCCCTTGCCGGAGGGGGGCCTGGGCAACGACCTCACCGTCGCGCCGGATGGGGGCCTGTACGTGACGGACAGCAACCGGGCCGCCGTGCTCCACCTGCGCCCTGGAGGGGAGCGGCTGGAGACATATGTCTCCGATGCACGCTTCCAGGCGAAGGGCTCGGGCATGGCCAACATCGGCCCCGCGGGCATCGCGTTGGCGCCGGACGGGCGGACGCTCGCGGTCAACACCTTCGGGCCGGGGCGACTCTTTCTCGTCCGCGCGAGTGGACCCGGCGCGGCACCCACGGTGAGCGAGGTGGAGCTGCCGCGCCGCCTGGAGAACCCGGATGGGATGCGCTTCGCTCCGGATGGACGGCTGCTCGTGCTGGAGGGGGCGACGAACAGTGGGAATGGACGCGTGGTCCGCATCGACGTGCTCGGGAAGGCGTCCGGGCCCAGGGCCATCGAGGTGCTCGCCTCCGGCATGGAGTCCCCCGTCAACCTCACGGTGGCGAAGGATGGCCGGGTGTGGGTCACCGAGGCACGGCTGCGCGACCGGCTGCTGCGAGGCACGGCGGCGAAGGTGCCAGACGCGTTCTGGGTGACGGCACTGCCCGCCAGGGAGTGAGCAACGGGACGCACAAAACCCATCGGAGCGCATCGGCCCGCGAAGGCCCCTCGCCTTCCGGGACGCGTCGCCATTCGAGCATGAGTAGACCGCACACGGTTCGCGTGCAGGGCGTGAGTGCACCACCGGCGCTTCAATACCGGCAAGAGGACTGGGCGCCGCCGCGAGGTTGCCGGACGCCCCGGATGAGGGCTCCTTCGCGCCTGGAGGTGGCGTGCCTGTGCCTCGTGGCCCGGAGCCTTCCGCACGCGCCAGGGCGCGCCAGAGAGCATCGGCCGAGGACTGCACTTCGACTTCACCCACCCTGGCGCCCTGCCGGGCCGCGCGCGCCAGCTCCAACAGCGTGCCCCACACCAGCCCCTCGCCCACCAGGCTGCAGCCCGGTGTCAGCACTCCCTCCTTCTCGCCCTTCTCCAGCACCTCGCGCACCAGTGCGCGGGTGGCTCCTCCGTTCGACTGTGGCAGGAGAGCACCCGGAATCCGGGGCCCGGGGGCAGGGGCGGACTGCGCCCCATACTCATGCGCATGCCAGTGCAGGAAGGTGAAGCCGAAGAGGTCCGGATGCCGCAGCGCCCACCCGACCAGTTCCCACCAGAAGGCGTAGAAGGCCCGGCCGAAGTCCACGCCCGGCTGCACATGCTTCATGAAGAAGGCGACGTCGGCCCGGTAGCTGAGTTCCCTCTCGGCGTAGTCGCGCACGGCCAGCGCCAGGCCCTGCTTGCTGCCGTAGTGCCGGTACAGCGTGCCCACCGAGAAGCGCATGGCCCGCGCCAGCTCGCAGGCCTGCACGTTGTCGTAGCCCCGCCGCGCCAGCAGCGCCGCCGCCGCGTACATGGCCTCGGCGTGCATCATCTCCAGAATCCACATCCCCTGCCCCTCCCCGCCCCCAGACGGCTGCCGGCCGGAATGAACGTTCCTTCCGCCAGTACCTGTCTACCGGGAGGGTCTGACATGGGCCGAGCGCACGACCGTGGAGCAACAGCCCCACTTCGGACAGCCAGGCGGTGGGACTCCGTTCGACATCGCTGGGGAAATGGCGTCAGGCAGGCTTCGCGGCACCGTGGGGACACTTCCACGTCTGGAATCAAGCGGCCGGGATGTCACCGCCCGCTCGCGGCACCGTGGGACGCAACGGCGTTCGGAGTCAGGCGGCCTGGATGTCGCCGCTTGCTCGCGGCACCGTGAAGAGGCTCATCGGCTCCGCGACGCCCTTGAGGGAGACCGACTCCACCTCCTGGACCTCCAGCGTACCCGTGAGCCGCCGGGCCACCTCCGCGCTGAAGAGGAGCGAGGGCCGTGGCTCGCGGGCGTGGCTCTCGATGCGCGCGGCCACGTTGACGGCGTGGCCGATGACGGTGAACTCCAGCCGCTCCGCGCTGCCCAGATAGCCCGCGACGACCTCGCCCGCGTGGATGCCGATGCCCGCCCGCAGGCACAGCCCCCGCTCGGCGAGTCGCGCATTGTAGCCCTCCAGGCGCTGCTGCATCTCCCTCGCGGCGGCCACGGCGGACTCAGCCGGATTGCCCGTGCCCCCGGTGAGGCCGAAGACCGCCAGCACCGCGTCGCCGATGAACTTGTCCACCATGCCACCATGCTTCTGGATGGCGGCCACCATCTCCCCGAAGTAGCCGTTGAGCACCCCGATGAGGTCCTCCGGGGCGAGCGACTCGGACAGGGGCGTGAAGTCGCGCAGGTCACTGAAGAGCAGGACGACATCGCGCCGCTGTCCGCCCAGCTCCGTGGCGCGTCCCGGGCGCGCGAACTTCTCGATGAACTCGTTGGCCACCTGCGGCGAGACGAAGCGGCCAAAGGCCTCTCGGATGCGCTCCCGCAGGCGGAGCCCGTCCGCCATGTCGTTGATGCCCAGGGCGACGAGGCCCAGCTCGTCCGGACGGCTCGTGGCCGCGTGCGGATGGAGGTCTCCGCCGCCGACCCGGCGCACCGCCTCCAGCAGCCGCTCCGAGTCCCTCCGCAGGCTGCGCCCGTAGGCCAGGGCCGCGACGAGCGCCGCCACGGTGATTGCCGCGGCGAGCAGCATGGCCTCGCGCATGGACTGGTCGAGCACGACCTCGAGCTGGGGCGCCCCCAGCATGTGCAGGTCCCCCACCATGCGCGCCAGGGTGAGCAGCAGCACCACCACGGGGATGGTGGTGAAGAGGACGTAGCCCTCCATGAGCCGGTGGCCCAGCCGCTCACGCAGCTGCGCCGCGGGAGAGGCCGTCGACGACTGGAGCTGCTCGAAGAGGAGGTACTCCACCTGGGCGACGAGGCCCCCGCCGAGCAGCCAGTACCCGACGCCGAGCTTCACGTGGCTGAAGAAAGGGAACGTCGGGTACCACAAGAGATGCAGCCCGAAGGCCACGAAGCCCGTCACCACCCAGGTGGCGACCGACAGCAGATAGGCCTGCCGGGCCTGCGTGCGGCGCCCGTCCGGCTCCGGCGCAAGGTGGAACACCCCTTCGCGCAGGAGGATGTGGACCGCGGAGAGGGCCAGGACGGTGTGAAGCAACACGTGCGGGGGCAGCGCGCAGATGTAGGTGCAGACCAGCCTCGCGTAGAGGTACGTGAACGCGCCTACCAGGAGCGTTCCTCCATGCAGCGCGAGGCGGACCTTGAGCGGAAACCGGGCGGAGGAAGGGGTCGTCATGGTGCGTTAGGCCCCGAGACTCTAGGCCATCTACCGGCAGCGCGTGGGTCCACCTCTCTCGACTGCCTGCTCCACGGGCCTGACTTCCGGGCCTTCTCCCAACGCCCCAACGTGCTCGCGGCTGATCAACGTTGTCGCAGTGCCGCGCTTCCGGTCCGCCAACGTGCGCACAGCGCAGCGTGAACCCACCGTGCCAGCGGGCCCCCGCCCTCGTGTGTACGCTGCATCCCGGTGTGAGCTGGCTCCCCGCGTCGAGCCGCCGCCGGAAGGTGGAACGGTGAGGCGGGAGGACCCTATGCTCCGACCGTGCGCTCCTCTCCCACCGCTGTCGCGATTGCCCTCCTGCTGGCCCTCGCCCCGCTGTCCCGCGCCTCCGCCCAGTCGGGCACGGATGAGCCCCGGCTCCACGAGCTCCGCTTCGACTGGGCCCGGGACGGCGCCATCACCGGCGTGGCCGGCGCGCTGTGGATTTCCAGCGAGACCTTCCTCAAGGACGACCTGGCGCCGGCCCAGTGCCGCTGGTGCGACCGCGCTCCGGACGGCACCGACACGCTCAACCGCCTGGACCGCTGGGGCCGAGGGCTCGCCGGAGAGACAGAGCAGTCGCGCAGCCGGGCCAACACTTGGAGCAACATCCTGGGCTTCGGCGTGGTCCCCGCCAGCGTGCTGGGCCTCCAGTACGCGGTGGGCCACGGCTCGGGCGCGCCGAGCCGGTTCTTCACCCAGGACGCCACCATCATCATCCAAAGCGCGGTGCTCTCCTCGCTGGCCAACCAGACGGTGAAGTTCATCGTCGGCCGCGAGCGCCCCTTCGTGCACCAGCTCCCCGAGGACCAGAAGGGCCTCACCGCGCACCCGACCGACAACAACCTCTCGTTCTACAGCGGCCACACCAACCTGATGTTCGCGATGGTCGTCTCCGCGGGCACCGTGGCGGCGATGCGCGGCTATGAAAACCAGGCGTGGATCTGGGCCGTGGGGCTGCCGCTCGCCACCTCGGTGGGCCTGCTGCGAATGGGCGCGGACAAGCACTACCTCAGCGACGTGGCCACCGGCGCCCTGTTGGGCTCGGCATTCGGCCTGGCCGTGCCGCTGCTGCTGCATGGCCGCACGGGCACGACGGAGCCCGCCGCCTCCCGCGTCGGCGTCGGCGGCGTGCGGATGGTGCCCATGGCCGGAGCCCGCATGGCGGGAATCTCGGGCAGCTTCTGAGTCAGTACCCGGCGCCCGCCGGAGTCCCCTCGCCATCACTGGCCTGCGCCGGCAGGCAGGACATGTCCCAGCGCTGACCGGTCTCCCACGCCACGGCGCCCGACGTGCCCCAGCCGGCGCGGACCGCCTCGCGACCCTCGTACTCCAGCCAGAAGACGGACTCCTGCGGCCGGGCCGCCTGGTCCAGACAGGCGATGCGCGTGGCCGGCCGGCCCGGCCCCTCCAGCGTCACCGCGAAGGCCTTGTGCGAGTGGCCACACAGCAGCCACCGGGGATGCACCGCGTCCACCAGCCGCCGCGTCACCGGGTTGCCAATCCAATACGAGGGCAGCGGCCGGGGCGGCACCGGGTTCTCCTCGCGCGCCCGCTGGACGATGCCCCGGGGCCACTCGTGCACCAGCATCAGGTCCACGTCGCGCAGCGAGGACAGCCGCTCCACCTCCGCCGTGCGGAAGTAGCCGGCCTGCTTCACCGTGTCCTGGGTGGTGGGCCGCTTCAGCGGCTGCTCGATGAAGCGTGGCGCGTGGATGCCGGACAGGTACCCCACCCGCAGCCCGCGCAGCTCGCGCAGCCCCGCGCGGCCCAGGTAGAACACGTCCGGGGCCAGCTCGCCGCCGTCCTGCAAGTCGTGCAGCGCCTCGAAGTCCTCGTTGTTGCCGCCAATGAAGAACAGCGGCCGCTTCACCCGGCGCACCCCGTCCGCGTACTCCGCGAACTCGGCCGGCATGAGGCGCTTGGCCGCCTTGCGCCGCTGGTCATCCGGGTGGCGGAAGGCCTCCACGTCCCCCACCGCCAGCACCAGGTCCACGCGGCGGCCACGCGCCTGCTCCAGCGCGTCCAGCCACGTCTCCACGCGGTGGAAGCGGCCATGGATGTCACCCACGGCCGCGACAAGGAGGGATTCCGGCATCTCACCCGGAAGGCTGCACGGCCCTCCCCCGCCCTGTCGAGTCATCTTTGCCCGCATGCAGCCAATGGCTGACAAATCCTCTCGACTGCCCCGGGACCCGCCGGGCGTCCCGGAGGGGAGAAATGACCGGGGGCGCCCCGCCTCTCGGCGTGAGCGCCCCCCGGGAAGCCGCCTGACTGAAGCGGGGCCTAGCAGCCCAGCGGGTACGTCACCTCCACCATGGCGCCGGGCGCGGGGGCCGCGGTGCGCTCGAAGAGGATGGAGTTGGTGCCCGCGTCATACTCCCAGCCGGACGTCACCTGGACGCCGTCCACCACCACGACAATCCGCGACGGGTCCGCCGGCTCCTCGGTCAGCCGGAACCGCCGGTTGGGGCCGAAGGCGCTGTTGGACAGCTTCTCCAGGGACGCGGCCCAGTTGGGCGTGCAGATGCTCTCCACCGTGCCCCCCGTGGCCTGGGCCAGCTGGATGTAGCGGCTGCCCGAGCTGCTGGAGGTGGGACAGGTGCCCAAGTCCAGCGGCCCCACAATGGCATTGATGCTCAGCTTCGACGGGTCATTGCCCTTCAGCGCCCGGAAGTACGTCTCGTAGAAGGGCACCGGCTGCGCGCTGAAGTCCTCCTCGTCCGTCAGGAAGATGATGGCCAGCTTGGCGTCCTCGCGCAGGAAGCCGCCGTTGCCGTCGTTGGCCAGCGCGGTGCGCGGGTCGTCCGCCTGGTAGATGAGCGGATCCGACAGCGCGCGCCAGGCCGCGTCCAGGCCCTGCTCGTTCCAGTGGCACACCCCCACCCGGGTGTTGCTGGCGAAGACGGCCGCCGCGTTGGGCGTGGACGGGGTGATGATGCGCGGGCGGCTGCCATCCACCGGGAACAGGCGGCCATTCTCACCGCCCTGCGCGCCCCCCGGGCACTCGGACCAGCCGCCCGGAGACGCGTCCAGGCCCGTCGTCGTCACGCCGATGCGGTAGTCCACCGCCGCCTGGTTCGCCGCGCTCAGGAAGGCCGCGAAGTTCTGCCCCAGGCTCTGCTGCTCCTCCATCATGGAGCCGGAGTTATCCACCACGAAGAGCACGTCCACCTTCACCTCGGACTCCTGGAAGAAGCGGTCCGTCTGCTCCGCCTTCGACACGCCGCGGCCGATGAGGCCTGCCGTGTACTCGGAGCCGTCGGGCAACGTGAAGCGCAGCGTGGCCGCGTCGTCACCGTCGTCCACCGGCTGGTAGGTGGCGGACAGGTGCACCCGGCTGCCCTGGGGAATGGTGTGCGGGAAGCCCACCGCGCCAGTCACGGTGAACTCCGTGCCCACCTGCTCCAGCGCCATGCCCTCCACCCGCACCGGGCCGATGCAGTCATTGATGGCGATGAGCTCGCGGGAGCGCGGGCCGCAGGACAGCTTGGTGACGCCGTAGTCCACCGTGGTGGGCTGCACCGCGAAGCAGCCCTTCACGCCCTCGCCAGACACTTCCACCAGGGGGTGGCCCGCCGTCGGGCTGTTCACCCACGCCTCGGCCAGGCCGGAGAAGGGCCCCTCCGCGTCCGGCTTGAAAATCACCACCAGCGTCGCCTTCCGCCCCGGCTCCAGCACGCCATTCTGCACGGGCAGGGCGGTGAAGGCCGCGTCCGAGCCCGGGACGAGCTGCATGGAGGCCAGGTAGCACGCCTCCGAGCCGGTGTTGCGCACCGACACGCCGAGCGCCACCTGCGCGCCCACCGGGACCTTCCCGAAGCGCAGCCGCGGAGGAATGTCATACTGGCAGGGCTTGAAGACGCGGCCCTCGCCCGCCAGCGTCACCGCCTCCGTGGACGAGGCGGCGCGGGTGCGCACGGTGACGGCCAGTTGCCCCGCGCTGTGAGTCAGCAGGCCGACGCGCGGGCTGAAGGTGACGCCCACCAGCGTCGTCCCACCGGCCGGCACCGCCACGCTCGCGGGCGCCTGCGCCAGGGTGAAGAAGCCGCCCTGGAGCGTGTCCAGTTGCAGGTTGCTCACCAGCACCTCCTCCCGGCAGCGGTTGATGACCTGCACCTGGCGCGTGGCCGTCATGCCCTCCGCCACCACGCCGAAGTCCACCTTCCGGGGGAGCACGGTGACGCAGGAGGTGCCACCCTCGCCCGCCAGCGACACCTTGGGGCCCGGCGCCGTCGTGCCCTGCTCGCGCACGCCCACCTCCACCCGGCCGTCCCGCACCCGGCCCAGCGCCGCCGGAGTGAAGGCCACGCGCAGCTCCACCGCCGCGCCCGGCGCCAGCAGGCCGCCCGCCAGCACCGGCGCGTTCACCACCTTGAAGACGTCGCCGGGGTTGTCGAGGAAGCGCGCCCCGTCATAGCTCAGCGGCACCGTGCCCTGGTTGCGCACGGTGATGGACTGCTCCGCGGTGGCGCCCAGCGCCACGCGCCCGAAGTCCACGCGCAGCGGCGTCACCTCCAGCTTGGAAGCGACGCCCAGGCCGCTCAGCGCAATCACCGCGGGCTCGCAGCCCTCGCACACCACCACGTGCAGCGCCGCCTCGGCGGAGCCCAGGCGCTTGGGGGCGTAGGCCACCGGCACCACGCGCTCCTCGCCCGGCGCCAGCGTGGAGGACTGGCCGGCGCCCGCGGAGAACTGGTCCGCGTCCGAGCCCTGGACGGACAGCACCAGCGGGCTCTCCACGTCCGAGGGGTTGCGCACCGTCACCTCGCGCATCTCCACCAGGCCCATGGCCACGTTGCCGAAGTCGAGCGCCGTGTCCGGCACCTCGACGAAGGCCTTCACGCCGCGGCCATTCACCGGCACCACGCCCTCCACCTCGGCGTCGGTGAGGATTTCCACCATGCCCTGCACCACGCCCTCCACCCGCGGCGTGAAGTGGACCTCAATCTCCTGCTCGCCACCGGCGGACAGGGTGAAGGGCTCGAAGGGGGGAATCACCACGTTGGGCACGCTGGAGACGGCGCCCTCCACGCGGTACGAGGCGCGACCACCGTTGGCGATCTTCAGCTTGAACGACTTGGTGCGTCCCAGGGCCGAGGGACCGAACTCAATCATCTCCGGGCGGACCACGAAGGCGCTCTTCGCCTTCTGGGAAGACGGCCGCTCACACGCCACGCCCATCACCAACGCCGCCGCCACCCACGCCACCCACAGCGCCCTTCGCATAACGACCTCCCACCACGCCCTGGGACTTCGAATCCGTCGCCGCGCTGATCCACGGCTCCGGGGGTGGGCCCTCTGCAACCCGGGTGCCCGCGATTCCCGGGGCGAAGACGTCGGAAGGCCGACGCGGCAAACCTCTGGCCTCCCTGGGAAAGGCGTCGCACCGCGTGTGGAACGACATTTCCCATTCACCCCGAAGGACTGAAATTCCTTCAGTAAGCGCGGGTAACACACGGACACCCTGGACGACCGGGTGGGGCAGCCAGCTTCACCGAGCCCCAAAAGGCGCTGGAGCTCCGAAGCTCCGGCGCGCTGGGCTCAGGGACTCCGGTGCTCAGGCGGCGGGGCGCGACGCGGGGGCCAACAGCCGCCCCACCACGCCGGTGCCCCACAGCACGCCGCCCACGCACACCAGCGCGCCGGTGACGGCCAGCGGCGACACGGCCTCGCCCAGCAGCAGCGCGCCCATCACCCACGAGAAGGCGGGCGTGAGCTGGGTGGCCACGCCCCCCGCCGCGGCGGTGACGTAGCCAAAGGCATACGTGAAGGTCATCTGCGCCACCACGGACGTCAGGCCCACGCCCAGCAGCGGCAGCACCACGTCCCACCCCAGCGGCCGCCAGTCCTGCACCGCGAAGGGCAGGCTGAAGAGGAGGCCGAAGAGACAGAAGGAGAGGAAGACGGTGGCCGAGTCCGTGTCGTGCCGCAGCGCCCGCACCACCACCACCGCCGCGCCGCCCAGCACCGCGGAGCCCATGCCCGCCCACGCGCCCAGGCCCATCTCCAGCGAGGCGCCCCCGTCCATGGTGCTCCACATCACCAGGCCCGCGCCCAGCGTGGTGAGCGCCAGCCCGGCCAGCAGCGGCCCGGTGACGCGCTCGCGCAGGAAGAGCCAGCCGATGATGGCCGCGTAGATGGGCCAGCACGCATTGAGGAGCACCGCCGGCCCCACCGTCATCCGGTCGATGGCGACGAAGTACAGGTAGACGGCCGCGCCGCCGAAGATGCCGCGCAGCGCCCACAGCGACAGGCGTCCGTAGCGCGGCCGGCGTCCCAGCACGGGGAAGTAGACGGCCAGGAACAGCAGCCCGATGACGAAGCGGCCGGACGCCACCTGCCCGGGGGACAGGCGGCCCGCCAGCAGGCGGGTGCACAGCGCCATCACCGAGAAGAGGAAGCTCGAGAAGATGAGCAGCGGGACACCGCGGTAGCGCTCCGGAAGGACCCAGCGGTTCATGGACGCCGCGCACCCTACAGGGAAACGCCTCCCCCGCCAGCCCCGCCCTGCCCGCCCGGCCGCCCACCTGCCACATGTGGGATGAGCGTTGAAACCCGGCGCGTTGAGCGTCATTCACTCCACCCGTGCGAGTTTCCACGCACCGGAACACCCATTCAGTGGTAAACGGCCGCCCATCATGTCCGAGCCCGACGTCATCTCCCTCCGAGGCGCCAAGGAGCACAACCTCAAGAACGTCTCCCTGGACATCCCCAAGAAGAAGCTCGTCGTCTTCACGGGGGTGTCAGGGTCCGGCAAGAGCTCGCTCGCCTTCGATACGCTCTACGCGGAAGGCCAGCGTCGCTACGTGGAGAGCCTCTCCGCCTATGCCCGGCAATTCCTGGGGCAGATGGAGAAGCCGAAGTACGACACCATCCGGGGACTGTCGCCCACCATCTCCATCGAGCAGAAGGCGGCCAGCAACAACCCCCGCTCGACGGTGGGCACCGTCACCGAGGTGCATGACTACCTGCGCGTGCTCTACGCCTCCATCGGCGTGCAGCACTGCCCCAACTGCGGGCGCAAGGTGGGCAAGCAGAGCGCGCAGCAGATTGTGGAGGAAATCCTCAAGTCCCCCGCCGGCACCAAGCTGCAAGTCCTGGCGCCCCTCGTCACCAACCGCAAGGGCGAGCACAAGGAACTGCTGGCCGAGGCGCAGAAGCGCGGCTTCTCCCGCGCGCGCATCGACGGGGTGCTGAAGAGCCTGGAGGAGCGCATCGAGCTGGACAAGAAGTCCAAGCACGACATCGCGCTCGTCATCGACCGGCTGGTGCTCAAGCCCGACTTGAAGACGCGCCTCACCGACTCGGTGGAGACGGCGCTGCGCGAGGGCAAGGGCACCCTCATCGTCACCGACGAGAAGGGCACCCCCGCCTCGGACCGCGTCATGTCCGAGCTCAACGCGTGCCCCACCTGCGGCCTGTCCTTCGGCGAGCTGACGCCCGCGTCCTTCTCCTTCAACAACCCGCTGGGCATGTGCACGGACTGCAACGGCCTGGGCACCAAGCCGGAGATGGACCCGGACCTCATCGTCCCGGACCCGTCCCGCACCATCCGCGACGGCGCCATTGAGCCCTGGGCCAGCGGCATGAATCGCGGCGAGGGCTGGACGGCGGACTTCGTGGAGAGCCTGGCCAAGGCGTTCAAGATTGATTTGGACGTGCCCTACGCGAAGCTGTCCAAGCGCGAGCGGGAGACGCTGATGTACGGCTCCCACGGCAAGAGCTTCACCGTCGAGTGGGGCGAGGGCGGCCAGTACAAGATGGAGTGGGAGGGCCTGGTCGAGCGGTTGATGCGCAACTTCAAGACGACCACCTCCGAGGCGCGCCGCACCGAGCTGCAGAAGTACTTCAGCGACAAGCCCTGCCCCTCCTGCAAGGGCGAGCGCCTGAAGCCGGAGAGCCGCGCGGTGAAGGTCCACGGTCACACGATTGTGCAGCTGAGCCGGCTGACCATCTCCGACGCGCTGGGCTTCCTGGGGGAGATGGGGCTGACGGCGCACGAGCGGAAGATTGCCACCGAGCTCCTGAAGGAGATTCGCAGCCGCCTGTCCTTCCTGGTGGACGTGGGGCTGGGCTACCTGATGTTGGACCGCACCGCGTCCACGCTGTCCGGCGGAGAGAGCCAGCGCATCCGGCTGGCGTCGCAGATGGGCAGCGAGCTGACCGGCGTCATCTACATCCTCGACGAGCCCTCCATCGGCCTGCACCAGCGTGACAACGGCAAGCTGCTGACCACGCTCAAGCGCCTGCGGGACTTGGGCAACTCCGTCCTCGTGGTGGAGCACGACGAGGAGACGATGGAGGAGGCGGACTGGCTGGTGGACTTCGGCCCCGGCGCGGGCGAGCTGGGCGGCCAGGTGGTGGCGCAGGGCACGCCGGCGCAGGTGATGGAGAACGTGGCCAGCGAGACGGGCGCGTACCTCTCCGGGCGCAAGGAAATCGAGATTCCGGAGCAGCGCCGCAAGCTGGACCCCAAGCGCAAAATCGTCATCCAGGGGGCGCAGGAGAACAACCTGAGGAACGTGGACGCGGAGATTCCGCTCGGCGTCTTCAGCGCGATTACCGGCGTGTCCGGCGCGGGCAAGTCCACGCTCATCAACGACATCCTCTTCCCTGCCCTGGCGCGGCACCTCTACGAGAGCCGCGAGACGCCCGGCAAGCACAAGTCGATTCAGGGCTTCGAGCACCTGGACAAGGTCATCGACATCGACCAGCGCCCCATCGGCCGCACCCCGCGCAGCAACCCCGCCACGTACACCAAGCTGTTCGACAACATCCGCGACGTGTTCGCGATGACGCCCGAGGCGCGCGCCTTCGGCTACGGGCCGGGCCGCTTCAGCTTCAACATCAAGGGCGGGCGCTGCGAGTCGTGCGAGGGCGACGGCGTGAAGCTGGTGGAGATGCACTTCCTCGCGGACGTGTACGTGCCCTGCGAGAGCTGCGCCGGCAAGCGCTTCAACGAGGCCACCCTGCGCGTGCGCTACAAGGGGAAGAACATCGCCGAGGTGCTGGACTTGAGCGTGCGCGAGGCGATGGAGCACTTCGGCGCGCACCGCGACATCATGCGCGTGCTCCAGACGCTGCACGACGTGGGTCTGAGCTACATCCGCCTGGGCCAGCCCTCCCCCACCCTGTCCGGCGGCGAGGCCCAGCGCATCAAACTGGCGCGCGAGTTGGCCCGCGTGGCCACCGGCCGCACCCTCTACATCCTGGACGAGCCCACCACCGGCCTGCACTTCGAGGACATCCGCAAGCTGCTGTCGGTGCTCAACCGGCTGGTGGAGGCGGGCAACAGCGTGCTCGTCATCGAGCACAACCTGGACGTCATCAAGAGCGCGGACTGGGTGATTGACCTCGGCCCCGAGGGCGGCGCGGGCGGCGGCCTGATTCTGGCCACCGGCACACCCGAGCAGGTCGCCCGCGTGGAGGGCAGCCACACCGGCCGCTACCTGGCGCACGTGCTGTCCAAGGCGCGGCGCGCCCGCGTGGGCCAGCGCGTGGACGGCCCCGCCCTGCGGGAAGTGGCGGGCTGACGCTCGCGACACTCCGTCCCGTGACAATGGAGCGGGGGGCGGGGGTGCCTTCATTCACCCCCAACCCCCCGTCCACCTTGGAGGAATGGTGTCACGGGAGGGGTGTGGGTCGCGAAGTGAGACGTACCGCGTGACACATGATAGGGAGGCCACAATTCCTGTCAAACGCGCGTCAACTGATTAATGTGTATTGATAAAGACGCATTCCCACCGGAATGGGGCGCCCAGACACGCGCGAGAATTCCGGTGCGGGTGCGGCCAGGCGGCACCGGGGCGGGCTTCGGCCGGGCGGGAGGGCCTCCCCTCCTCCCTGGAGGGGGACAGTCCCAGAGGGCACGGCACCCCACGGCGCAGCGGTAGGTGGAGTCCCGACGTGCGGTTGGGTAGGGTTCGCTTCTCGTTTTCTTGGAGCCCCCACCTTTCGCCACGAGGGAGCACCCCGTCGCATGGCCCAGACAGCCGCTGCGCAGAGCAACAAGTTTCCACCGCAAATCCCGTTCATCATCGGCCAGGAGGCCTGTGAGCGGTTCAGCTTCTACGGGATGCGCGGCATCCTGACCGTGTTCCTGGCGGACTACCTGCTCAAGCAGTCCATGGACGCGGGCGGAGGCGACGAGCGCAACGCCATCGCGAAGAGCTACTTCCACCTCTTCATGTTCGGCGTGTACTGGTTCCCGCTGGTGGGCGGGTGGCTCGCCGACCGGATGTTCGGCAAGTTCAAGGTCATCCTCTGGCTGAGCCTCGTGTACTGCGTGGGCCACGCGTGCCTGGCGTTCTTCGAGGACGTGCCGCTGGGCTTCTACTTCGGCCTGCTGCTCATCGCGATGGGCTCGGGTGGAATCAAGCCCTGCGTCGCGGCGATGGTGGGAGACCAGTTCAACGAGTCGAACAAGCACCTCGTGAACAAAATCTTCTCCATCTTCTACTGGAGCATCAACCTCGGCTCGTTCTTCGCGGCGCTGTTCATCCCCGCGGTGCTGGCGAAGTACGGGCCGTCGGTGGCCTTCGGCATCCCCGGCATCCTGATGTTCATCGCCACGGCCATCTACTGGGCGGGCCGCAAGCACTACGTCATGGTGCCGCCCACCGGGAAGAACCCGCACTCGTTCTTCAAGGTGGTCCTGGCCGCGCTGAAGCCGAAGGGCGAGCGCACGAAGGGGAGCCACTGGCTGGACACCGCGCGGACCGAGCACCCCGAGGCGGCCATCGACGGCGCGAAGGCCGTGCTCCGCCTGGTGGTGCTCTTCATCCCGGTGATGTTCTTCTGGATGATTTTCGACCAGAAGGCGTCCACGCTGGTGCTCCAGGCCAAGGCCATGGACCCGGTGGTGGGGCCCTTCACCTTCCAGCCGAGCCAGATTCAGCTCATCAATCCCGGCCTGGTGATGATTCTCATCCCCCTGCTGACGATTGGCGTGTACCCGCTGTTCAAGCGCCTGGGCTGGGAGTTCACCCCGCTGCGCCGCATGCCGCTGGGCATGGTGCTGTGCGCGGCCTCCTACGTCATCGCCGGCTTCTTCCAGCAGCGCATGGACAACAAGGAAGTGCTCAACATCGCGTGGATGGTGCTGCCCTACGCGGTGCTGACGGTGGCGGAAATCCTCGTGTCCACCACGGGCCTGGAGTTCGCGTACACGCAGGCGCCGCGAGAGATGAAGAGCGTCGTGCAGTCGCTGTGGCTGGTGACGACGGCGCTCGCGAACATCTTCGTCGCCTTCATCGCGCGCATCGACTACTTCAAGGGCCCGAGCCAGTTCTTCTTCTACGGCAGCCTGGCGCTGCTGGCGGGGCTGATGCTGTGGCTGGTGGCGCGCAAGTTCCAGGTGCGCGACTACTTCCAGGCGGCGCCCCCCGTCCCCACCGGCGAGCACACCCAGGCCGGCGTGACGGCGAAGACGGCGTAGGCCGTCCCCTGCCCCGGAGCGCGGTGTGCTCCGGGGCTGCACCGGCCTTGCCGCCGGGCCCTACTGCCGGGCCAGCACCGCGCGGAGCTGCTCCAGCGGAGAGATGCGGTGCTCGAAGGTCTCCCGGCCCTTCTCGAGCCGCACCCACCGCACGCGGCCGTTGAACCGGCGGTCGCCTTCGTGGAAGCCCTCCACCACGGGAGAGCCCAGCGCGAGCCCTACGTCGGCCGTGTCGTCCAGGAAGAAGGTGTGGGCCAGCGTCGCCTCCACCCGCCCCCGGCCCACCTGCTTCCCGTCGACGAGCAGCGTGACGTCGCCGCCCCTGCCCACGCCGCCGCCGTCGTACTTGAACTCCATGCGGACCTGGTGCGTGCCCGCGGGCAGCTCGCGGTCGGCCTCGACGTGGAAGCGGCGCAGCCCGGCGTAGTTGTAGCAATAGGAGAGCCGACTCCCGCGTGCGTAGAGGCACCACCCGCCGAACGCGCCGCCCTGGGTGAAGATGACGCCGTGCGCGCCGCCCTCGGGCACCTCCACCTCGGCGAGGAGGGCGTGCGACTTGTTCTTGAGGTCCAGCAGCGAGTTCCCTCCGAGGCGCCGCATGCCCCCGGACAGCCGCTGCGAGTCGCCCTGGACGAGCCCGGGCCGGCCCGCCAGCTCCGGGCTGAAGCGCTCGATGCTCCGGTCATCCAGCGGCAGCACGTCGTACCGGGCGGCTTCGATGAGGAAGAGCTGTCGCAGCTCGCGCAGCTTGTCCGGCCGCTCCGCCGCGAGGTCTCTCGCCTGGGACGCGTCCGCGCGCGTGTCGTAGAGCTCCCAGACGTCCTCGTCGAGCGGCACCTTCACGCCCGGCTCCCACGGGGTGCGGTGCTTCGCCACGGCCGTCCAGCCCTGGTGGTAGAGCGCCCGGTTGCCGAACAGCTCGAAGTACTGCGTCTCGTGACGCTCCGGCGCCAGGGCGTCGTCGAAGCCATAGCGCATGCTCACCCCCTGCATCGGGGTCTGCCGCACGCCGTTGACGCTCGCCGGCTGGGGCAGGCCCGCGGCTTCGAGGAGGGTGGGCGCCACGTCGATGACGTGGGTGAACTGGGAGCGCACCTCTCCGCGGGCGCGAATGCCCCGGGGCCAGTGGATGATTGCGCCGTTGCGCGTGCCCCCCAGGTGCGAGGCCACCTGCTTGGCCCCCTGGAAGGGCGTGTTCATGGCGTGCGCCCAGCCCACCGCGTAGTGGTTGAAGGACTCCGGCGTGCCGAGCCTGTCCACGTGCCGGACGAGGAAGTCCGGAGTCTCCACGTCGAAGAGGCCGTTGCAGAGCAGGCCCCCGTTCAGCGTGCCGTGGAGGGTGCCCTCGGCGGAGGCGCCGTTGTCTCCGAGGACGTAGTAGACGAGCGTGTCCTCCAGCGCGCCGAGCTGCTCCAGCGCCTCCACGAGCCGCCCCACGTGGAAGTCCGCGTACTCGAGGAACCCCGCGTAGATTTCCATCTGCCGCGCGAGCACGGGCCGGAGCGGCTCCGGAATCGCGCCCCACGCGGGGATGCCCTCGGGGCGGGGCGTGAGCGCGCAGTCCGCGGGGAGGACGCCGCGCTGCTGCTGCCGTGCGAGGATTTCCTCGCGCAGCGCGTCCCAGCCCGCATCGAAGCGGCCCCTGTACCGGTCCGCCCAGGCCTTGGGGACATGGTGCGGGGCGTGCGTGGCGCCCGGCGCGAAGTAGACGAAGAAGGGCTTGTCCGGCACGAGCGCCCGCTGCTGGCGCACCCAGTCGATGGCCCGCTCCGTCAGGTCCTCCATGAAGTGGTAGCCCTGCTCCGGCGTGCGGCGCGGCTCGACGGGCGTCGTGTTCTCGTAGAGCGCCGGGTACCACTGGTTCGTCCCGCTCCCGAGGAAGCCGAAGAAGTACTCGAAGCCGGAGCCGGTGGGCCACCTGTCGAAGGGGCCCATGGGGCCCGTCTCCCAGGCGGGCACCTCGTGGCACCGGCCGAACTGCGCGGTGCTGTAGCCGTTGAGCTTGAGGACCTCGGCCACCGGCGCGCAGTGGTTGGGGCGCACGCAGGTGTAGCCCGGCGAGGAGGTGGCCAGCTCGGAGATGCCGCCGAAGCCCACCGTGTGGTGGTTGCGGCCCGTGAGCAGCGC
Organism: Pyxidicoccus trucidator; assembly: GCF_010894435.1. Classification (NCBI taxonomy): domain Bacteria; kingdom Pseudomonadati; phylum Myxococcota; class Myxococcia; order Myxococcales; family Myxococcaceae; genus Pyxidicoccus; species Pyxidicoccus trucidator. The sequence continues at coordinate 317,916 of NZ_JAAIXZ010000011.1, forward strand.
GGCCCGCGTGGGCGCGCCCAGGCCCGTGGTGTGGAAGCGGTTGTACTTGAGGCCACCGGCGGCCAGTCGCTCCGCGGTGGGCGTGTGGATGACGCCACCGAAGGTGCTGGAAGCGCCGAAGCCCACGTCGTCCAGCAGGACGACGAGCACGTGGGGCGCGTCCGAGGGAGGCCGCAGCGGGGTGATGGGAGGGAAGCTCGCGGCCGGGTCTCTCGCGGTGAAGGGCCGGACGCCCGGGTAGGGCTGGTCCGGAATGGGAAGGACCTCCCGCTGGACGGTGTCGTTCCGCTGGCCGGGCTTCTTCATGTCTCCCACGCTCCCTTGGAACCCTAGAAACCGAAGCTAGGAGGGGGCCAGGCCCCTGGCCATGAGCCCTGGAGGCCGGGAGCGGTGAGCAACCGGGAACGGTGGAGGCAGCCGCGAGGGTGGAAGAAAGAAAGACGCCGGCGACCCTCGCGGGCACGCCGGCGTCTTCGTCACAACGGCGTCCCGGAGTCAGCTCGGGACGCACCGGGGGGCGGGGCTCAGGCCGCCGCCACCGAGCCGCCCTGCGTGGCGGAGGCCGGCGCGGCGGGCTTCACCTCGTCCGTGCCGTGCATCAGCGCCTTCACCTTGCCGCTGAGGACCCAGAGCAGGCCGCCGCCCAGCACGCCCACCGCGACGAGCGAGAGGAAGATGCTGCCCTCACCCATCTGCTCGCTGTAGCCGCCCACCACGCCGGACAGCTTGTTGGCCGCGGCGTTGGCGAGGAACCACACGCCCATCATCGCGCTCACCATCCGCATCGGGGCGACCTTGGTCACCATGGACAGGCCCACCGGCGACAGGCACAGCTCGCCCACGGTGTGGAAGAGGTAGGCCATGATGACCCACCAGGCGGCCGCCTTGCCCATGGTGGCGCTCTCACGCGAGGCGCCCACCATGAAGAGGAAGCCCACGCCCATGAAGATGAGGCCGAACGCCATCTTCACCGCCACGTTCGGGTCCTTGCCCCGCGCGGCCAGCCGGCTCCAGAGCGCGGCGAAGACGGGGGCGAGCAGCACGATGAACGCGGAGTTGAAGTTCTGGAACCAGGTGGTGGGGACCTGCCAGCCGAACAGGCCGCGGTCCACCTTCTGGTCCGTGTAGAGGTTCATCAGGCCGCCGGCCTGCTCGAAGCCCATCCAGAAGAGGACGACGAAGATGGCGATGATGAAGATGGAGATGACGCGGTCCTTCTCCTGCTTCGTGAGCGCGCCCGCCTCCACCTGGGCCTGGGACTGCCCCTTCGCCAGCGCGTTGTTGCCCGCCCAGGCGACGCCCGCGAACACCAGGCCCGCGATGACGAAGCGCAGGAAGGACTGCTCGACGAGGGCCGGCACCTGCTTGAGGCCGTAGAAGACCACCACCGCGCCGGCGGTGGCGACCGCGTACATGCCCACCCGCTTCCACGCCTCGAGGCGCTCGGCGGCCGTCTTCTCGGGGCTCAGGCCCACCTGGCCGAGCAGGCCGCGGCTCAGCCCGAGGAAGGTGATGAGACCCAGGAGCATGCCCACGCCGGCGGCGCCGAAGCCCCAGTGCCAGCCGACCTTCTCGCCCAGGGTGCCGCAGATGAAGTTGCCGAGCACCGCGCCCAGGTTGATGCCCATGTAGAAGATGGTGAAGGCGCCGTCGCGGCGGCCGTCACCGGGCGCGTACAGCCCGCCCACCATGGTGGAGATGTTGGGCTTGAAGAAGCCGTTGCCGCAGATGAGGAAGCCGAGCCCCGCGTAGAAGATGCTCTCCCCGGGTAGCGCCAGTAACAGGTGGCCAATCATCATCAGCGTGCCGCCGAACACCACCGCCTTGCGCTGGCCGATGATGTTGTCGGCGATGTAGCCGCCGGCAATGGGCGTCAGGTACACGAGGCCCGTGTACGTGCCGTAGAGCGCGAGCGCATCCGCGGTGGACCAGCCCCAGCCGCCAACCTTGTCGGTGAGGAAGAGCACCAGCAGGCCACGCATGCCGTAGTACGACATGCGCTCCCACATCTCGGTGAAGAACAGGAGGTAGAGCCCGCGCGGGTGGCCCTTGGGCGCCTCCGCGAGCCCTGCAGCGTTTGCGTGCATGCGCTGATTTCCTTGGGGGGACGGGTGTAACGGAAAAGGAGCGTGACTGTAGCAGACACGCCGGCCATGCCCAGGAGGACACCTGGGCACATCCAGAATTCCCTACCCGGTGAATGGGCCGCCCCACCGCGGGTGCGGGCAGGCGGCCCGGGCCCGGCGCAGGCGAGCCGGCGGGCGCGAGGCTAGGCGGAGGACGCCCCGGACAGCGGGGCCAGCGGAGGACGCAGGGGCAGCCGCACCTCCACCTTCGTCCCCTCCCCTGGCGTGCTGCTGAGGGAGACCTGGCCGCCATGCCGCATGATGATGCGGCGGCTGAGAGCCAGTCCCAGCCCGGTGCCCTCGCCCGCGGCACGGGTGGAGAAGAAGGGCTGGAACAGCCGCTCCATGTCCTCCTGGCGGATGCCCACGCCGTTGTCGCTGATGGTGACCACGGCGTCGTCGCCCTGACGCGACGTGGCAACCTCCACCCGACCCCGCTCGCCCACCGCGCGGAGGGCATTGTCCAGCAGGTTGAGCCACACCTGGTTGAGGGTGCCCGGGTCGCCCATCACCGGCTCGTGGCACTGGTAGGCGCGCTCCACCGTGACGCCGGAGGGCACGCGCCAGGCGAGCACGCTCAGCGTGGAGTCGAGCGAGGACGTCAACGAGAGAGCCAGCGGCGTGTCGCTCGTGCGGGTGAAGGACAGCAGGGACTCGGCCAGGTGGCGGATGCGCTGGCCGCACTCCTCCACCACGTCCAGCATCGTCCGGCTCATCTCCAGGTCCGAGGGCCCGCCCCCGAGCGCGCTCTTGAGCGGCCCCAGCGCGTTCATCAGCCCGTTGAGCGGGTTGCGCACCTCGTGCGCGAAGCCGGAGGTGAGCAGGCCGATGGCCGCCAGTCGCTCGTTCTCCGCGGCACGCACCGCGGCCTCCCGCAGGCGCAATTGGGTTTCGATGCGGGCCAGCAGCTCGCGCGGGCTGAAGGGCTTGCCCAGGTAGTCGTTGGCGCCCGTGCCCAGGCCCTCCACCTTGGCCGACACCTCCTGCCTCGCGGTGAGGAGGATGACGGGGATGTCCACCGTGCGCGCGTCGTTGCGCAGCGCCGTCAGCATCTGCAGGCCGGACATGATGGGCATCATCACGTCGGACACGATGAGGTCCGGCCGCTCGGTCCGCGCGCGCTGCAGCCCCTCCTCGCCGTTGACGGACTCCAGCACCCGGTAGTGCTGCGCCAGCAGGCCGGCGATGAAGCCGCGAATCTCCGCGTCGTCCTCCACCACCAGCACGCGGGGCGACTCCAGCCCCGGCCCGACATGGTCCTTCGCGGGCGCGGACGTCGAGCCCGAGCCGGGCAGGCCGGCCGTGTCCAGCGTGGGGAAGGAGCCGGAGGTGCGCCGCTCCCGCCGCACCGGCGAGTCCGCCCGGCGACGCTCGCGCAGGTCCTCGCGGATGTGGGCCGTCCCCTTGGGCAGCCGCACGTGGAAGGTGGACCCCTTGCCCAGCTCGCTCGTCACGGAGATGCCGCCGGAGTGCAGCTCCAGCGTCTCCTTCACCAGGGCCAGGCCGATGCCGGTGCCGCCGAAGCGCCGGGTGCCGCTGTTGTCCGCCTGGGCGAAGCGGTCGAAGATGACGGGGATGTCCTGCGGGGAGATGCCCGGGCCGGTGTCCTCCACCTCCACGTGCACGTCCGTGGCGTCCTCGCGCAGGCGGACCGTCACCCCGCCCTGCTGGGTGAACTTGAGCGCGTTGGACAGCAGGTTCTGGAAGACGATGTCGATGCGCTCGTGGTCCACCTGGACGGGCGTCACCGAGCCGCCCTCCAGCCGCAGCCACAGGCGCTGCCGGTCCGCCATGGCCTGGAAGGGCGGCAGCACCGAGCTCAGGAAGCCGTTCAGCTCCAGCGGCTGGTAGCGCAGCCGGGCCTTGCCCGACTCGAGCTGGGCCAGGTCCAGCAGGTTGTTGATGAGCCGCAAGAGCCGCTGGGCGCTGCGGTCCATGGTGACCAGGTGATGCCGCACCGCCGGAGGCAGCGAGTCCTCGTGCCGGCGCTCCAGCGACTCGAGCGTCAGCAGCATGAGCGTCAGCGGCGTGCGCAGCTCATGGCTGACGTTGTCGAAGAACTCGCTCTTGAGCCTGTCCAGCTCCTGCTGCCGGGCGAGCGAAGCCTCCAGCTTGGAGTTGGCCTCGGACAGCGCCTGGGTGCGCTCCGCCACCCGGTCTTCCAGGGCCACGTTGGTGCGGAAGATCTCCTCGTTGCGCCGCTGCAGGTCCTCGAGGGAGGTGCGCAGGCCATGGTGCTGCTCGGACAGCTGCGCGTCCTTGCGGCGCAGCGCCGTGCGCGTGTCCAGCCAGGTGCCCAGCGCGATGCCCGCCACGCCCAGCGAGAACACCGCGAACACCGAGGACGCGAGGTCCAGCGTCCCGGACACCAGCCCCGCCAGCATGCCCATCATCCCGCCCGCGACGCTGCGCCAGGCCAGGGGCGGCAGGTTCTGCCAGTGGCACTCGTACTCGCAGCAGGGCGCACCCTGCACCTGGCACTGCACCTCCGTGACTTCGGCGAGGGGCAGGTTCCAGACGGTGGGAAAGGCCGACAGGTTGGCCTGGCGCGTCCGGCAGAGGTTGCGGTTCCGCTCGCGAATCTTGCTGATGTACTGCACCTTCACCCACGAGTCGGTGAGCTGCAGGATGTGGAAGCCACCCACGCGGTTGTAGGTGTGGTCCAGCTCCAGCCCGCGCTGGTAGACGCTGCGGGGCGTGGCCAGCGCCTTCATCATGTAGAAGAGGAAGCCCACGGCCTCCGGGCTGGCGATGCGGCGGCCCGCCTTGGTGATGAAGTCCGGGTCCCCCGAGTCCCGGTCGAGCGCCTCGAAGAGGCGCTCGGTGAAGTCCAGGGACACGAAGTTGGTCAGCGTCTCCACGTACTCCAGCGACAGCGGCAGCCCCTCGGCCTGCCAGACCTGGAGCAGCCGCTCACGCCCGTACGTGCGCTCGTAGTGCAGCAGCAGGGCACGAAACGTCCTGACGCTGATCTCTGGCGTGTCGGGGGCTGGCGGTGCCGCCGCCACGTCTGCAGAGACAACCGTCAATGCTTCACTCCTTCCGTCGTCAACACTATCGCATACTTGAGGGTGTCGGGGTCATCCAGGAGGGCCAGGAAGCGCTGGCAGAAGGCGTCGTAGGGCGCGACGCCACCGAAGGCCCGCTCCGCCAGGGGGCGCAAGGTGCGGAAGCGGATGACCCAGTCCTCATGCAGCCGCGAGTCCACCGCGCCCGCGGCCACGTAGAAGGGCGAGACGTGGACCCGCACGTCCGCCAGCCCCACGCGCCGGAAGAGGTGGAACATCTTCCGGCCTGCGTGCACGTCGAAGCGGGCCTCGCGCAGGGCCTGGAGCAGCTTCTGGCTCTCCTGCTGGAGGTCCTCCGGAAAGGGCCAGTTCCACAGCCCCACCCCGTCGATGTCGGCCACCACCACCCGGCCTCCGGGGCGGGCCACCCGCACCAGCTCCTCCAGCGCGGACTGGGGCTCGCCCAGGTACTCGAAGACGTACTGACACCAGACGTAGTCGAAGGTGTCCGCCTGCAGTGGAAGCGTCGGCAGTGCCGCCTGGAGCAGCTCCACGTTGGGGCGGTCCGCCAGCAGCGCGCGCGCCGCCGCCAGGTGCTCGGCGATGGGCTCCACGGCCACCACCCGCCCGCGGGGGCCCACCACGTCCAGCATCTCCGCGGTGATGATGCCCGGGCCGCAGCCCGCGTCGAGCGCCACCTGGCCGGGCCCCAGGCCCGTCAGCCGCAGCCGGTCCGCATAGGAGTTGGCACTCGCCTGGGCCCTGAGTCGGCGAACCTCCTCGTCCGACTCCATCAGGTAGGTCATGCCGCGATGTCCTTGTCGTCCGGCTTGGTGCCTCCGCGGGTGTGGGCGGCCAGTCGCTCGAAGACGGCGAGCAGGTAGGCGTTCCAGTCACGCACCAGCTGGCGGTGGGCGGTGAACTCCATCACCTTGCCGAGGTTGTGGAAGCCCAGCCCTTCCAGCGAGGGCAGGTCGGCGTCCGTGGCCAGGCACTCGGCGGTGGGACGTCCGCGCCGCGCCGCGTCCCCCACCGCGTGCTTCACCAAGGCGTGGCGCACCGCGTCCGCCTCCCGGGCGTCCTGCTCCACCATGACGAGCGAGAAGGCGTTGTACCACTCGGCCCAGAAGAGCCCGGGCGAGGAGTCCTCCATGAGGACGAAGCCCTTGGGCCCGTCGCGGCCCTCCACCATGGCGATGGAGCGGGCGCGCCGCAGCCCCACATCCGTGTAGCGCCCCCCGAGCGTGCCCAGCGACATCTCCCCCTCGACCAGGTCGGAGCTGCGCAGGCGCACCACGTCCTGCGTCTCGCGCAGGTGTTGCTCCAGCCACCGCAGGTCGGACGTGCTCGCCACGCGCACGCGCAAATCCTCGCGCGCCGGGGGCAGCGCGGCATCCACCGGCAGGCGGCAGGGGGTGAAGGCGTGCAGGCAGCTCAGCCCCGGGCGCTCCAGGCGGCTGGCGATGGCGCCATAGATGCGCGACGTCCACCGGTTGCGGCAGCGCCAGAGGGCCCGCAGGTACTCCACGTCCTCCAGGCTCTCCGCGTAGTCGGCCGCCAGGGCCACCAGCTCCTGGGAGATGGACTCGTGGCGGTGGTAGCCCGGCCGCACCACCAGGTGCTGGGACAGCCAGGTGCGCGAGTAGATGCGCAGGCCGGAGATGTGGCCGTAGAGGCGGCCCTCGCGCTGGTAGACGATGGTCTTGGACAGGCCATGCGTGCCGTTGCCGAGGGTGCGGTGGCCCGCCAGCAGCGCTTCGTGGGGAGGCCCGTCATGGTACGGGTAGTCCGGGAAGCGCACCTCCGCCGCGCGGAACAGGTCCCAGATGTCGGAGAAGGCCAGCTCCGAGCCGTCGCGCGCGTCCGAGCAGCGCGCGGTGATGAACGCGTCCAGGACGGCGGTGCGTGCCTCGGGGGCCAGCTCGAGGATGCGCACCCCGCAGCGGCGAGGGCGCATCATGCTGCCGCCCTCGTCCATGGCGGTGAGGAGCCCGGTGTCCTGCACCTGGGCGCGGCACCGGGAGCGCGTGCCATCCGGCAGGTGCAGGGTCACCTCGTCCAGCACCAGTCCGGGCGGGAAGACCTCGTGGGTGCCATCGAAGGGGAAGGCGAAGCCGCCGGTGTGCAGGTCCAGGAGCGGGCGGTAGAGCAGCTCCCCGGTGAAGGGCGAGGCGAACGACACGGCGAACGGCCGCTCCGCGGTGGAGCGGAAGCGCAGGCTGTTGCGCCGGTGGTGCAGGCTGAGCGAGCGCGGCAGGGCAATCTCGAGCCCGTTCTCCTCCACGGCCATCACGGCCGTGGTGCCCACGTGGCACACACCACCGAAGTCCAGGCACAGCTGCACCAGGTCACCGGGGTGGAACAGCGCGCCGGGCCGCGACTGCTCGCGCAGCATCAACCGGGAGGCCTCGGGGTGCACCTCCGCGGTGGCGAAGTCCACCAGCCGGTTGCCCTCGTGCGTGCGCAGCCCGAAGCCCACCCCCGCGCGCACCGCGCGGCGCAGCAGCCCGCGAATGCGCACCGCGTCCTGCAGCAGCGGCGCGGGGCTGGAGCGGGAGTGCTCCACGGGGCGCTCCAGGGACACGCCCAGGTGGAAGCCGCCGTCCTGCCCGCGCACGGGCCTCACCATGCGCACCGTGGCATGGCCGGCGCGCAGCACCAGGGCGCTGCCACGCATCACCTGGAGCCCCTCCAAGACTGTCCCCGGCGTCAGCCGCTCGATGCGCACACTGGGCTGCAGCCGCAGCCCCAACCCGCCCGTCCCCACGTCCAGCAGCTCCGCGCGGAAGGCGGTGCCGTCCGCCACGAAGCGCGCCTCCAGGGAGCCCCGCGGCACCTGGCGCTCGGACTCGCGCAGCTCCAGCAGGTCCAGCACCGAGCGGCGCAGCCCCGGGCCGGGCGCGTCATCCAGCGTGAAGAACATGTGGCCCGCGGCCGCCACGTCCACCAGGTTGTGATGGGTGCGGGGGCTGTCTCGCGGACACAGCACCGCGCGGATGGCCCGAGGCGCGTAGCGCTCCAGATCCTTCAGCAGCCGGGGAAAGGGCTCCGGGTGGGTGAGAACCAGCGCGGGGGGGGCCCGTGCCAGGAATTCGACCGCCTCCTGGCGGTTGGTGGCTTCGAAGACCTCGTAGCCTGCCAGCACGGACCGAAGCTGCGTACGACACTCCGCATCCGGGTGCACGACCAGCACTGCGCGCGTCGTCACGGTCATATGTCCTCCTCCACCGGGCGTCAGACCTGATTCCGGAAGCGAACCCCGGCAGGTCTGGAGATGTGGATTGTCGTGCTGGCCCCCGTCAGTGCTCCGACGGCGCCCGTCTCACATTCCCCATGCTCCGAAAGCCCCTGGTCGCAGAGGCCGAAACCCATGCATAGCGTTCGGTGCAGGCGGGCATCTTAACGAACCTCGCAGGGAAGATCGTGCCCAGCATGAGGACAGGGCAGATGTTCGTTAGGGCCCGGCAGCCTGGGTCCCGGCCGCCCGGCCGTCAGCCAGTGGGGTAAACCGCACCCTGGCCGATCCCCGCGGACCCGGTTAAATGTCGGCTCCAAGAAGGAGGTGCCATGGGCACCGAGGTGGACTACGGGCGGCAAATCCAGGAGTTCAAGCGTTCGATGAACGCGGTCATCCTGGCGCATTACTACCAGGAGAGCGAGGTCCAGGACCTGGCGGACTTCGTGGGGGACAGCCTGGCGCTGGCGCAGGCGGCGGCGACGACGAAGGCGGACGTCATCGTCTTCTGCGGCGTGCACTTCATGGCGGAGACGGCGAAAATCCTCAACCCGACGCGTCAGGTGCTGCTGCCGGACCTGAAGGCGGGCTGCTCGCTGTCGGACCGGTGCCCACCGGGGGCCTTCAAGGCCTTCAAGGACAAGCACCCCGGGGCCTTCGTGGTGAGCTACGTGAACAGCTCCGCCGCGGTGAAGGCGATGAGCGACGTCATCTGCACGTCCTCCAATGCGGTGAAAATCGTGAACCAGGTGCCGAAAGACAGGCAGGTGCTCTTCGCGCCGGACCAGCACCTGGGCCGCTACGTGATGAAGCAGACCGGTCGCGACATGGTGCTGTGGCCGGGCAGCTGCATCGTCCACGAAATCTTCAGCGAGAAGAAGCTGGTGCAGCTGAAGGTGGAGCACCCGGAGGCGGAGGTGGTGGCCCATCCGGAGTGCGAGGCGGCGGTGCTGCGGCACGCGGACTTCATCGGCTCCACCAAGGGGCTGCTGGACCACGTGCTGAAGAGCCCGAAGGAGAAGTTCATCGTGGTGACGGAGGCGGGCATCCTCCACCAGATGAAGAAGGGGGCGCCGCACAAGACGTTCATCCCCGCGCCTCCGGACAACGGCTGCGCGTGCAACGAGTGCCCGTACATGCGGCTGAACACGCTGGAGAAGCTCTGGCGCTGCATGAAGGACCGCTCACCGGAGCTGGTGATGCCGGTGGACCTGAGGGAAGCCGCCCGGGCGCCGCTGCAGCGGATGCTGGAGTGGTCACAGTAGGGGCAGGCGGGAAATCGCAGCAGCGGACATTTGCCAACTCGCGTCTTGCGCCAGAACGGGCGGGGTGCAATGGAGCAGCCGTGGCCTTCCGATTCCTCGCAGTCCCCGGGCATCGACTGGTGAACTACCCCCAGTCCCTGCCGGACGATGAGCGCCTCGAGCCGGAGTTGCCTCCGGTGCACGAGGCCGTGGAGCGCGCCCTGACGGGCGCCGAGTTCCGCGATGTGCGCGCACGAGACAGGATGCGCGCCCTGTTGCAGGGGGACCGTCCCCCCACTCTGGGCGCCCCCGAGGCGGGCTTCGGCCCGTGCGCCATCTTCGCCCAGCCGCCCCAGGACCTGCCGGCGCTGCTGCGCCTGGCGGACGAGCTGGAGAACCTCGCGAAGCGCGAGGCCGGCGAGCGCGCCCTGGTGTGGAAGTGCGGCGAGTGCGGGGCCCGCTACGCGGTGCCGGTGGCGCTGGTGCGCCAGGTGTCCATCCGCTGCGAGCGGTGCGGCAACCCGGTGGAGCTCACGTCCCCGCGCAGCCTGGGCGAGGAGGCGCTCATCGACCCCTTCCTGGGCGCGGTGAACCACAGCCGGCGCGAGCTGGCGGCCTTCTTCCGAGAGGCCATGGCCCGAGGCTGGCCGGTGCTGGTGGCCGAGGACCGGCGCGTGCCCCGCACGCCCCCCTCGGCCTGAGAGCGTCCCTGAAAGCGGTTCTCGTGTGGGGCCGGGGGCAGTAGCCTTGCCGGCTCCATGCGGCGCGCGCTCGTTCCCCTCCTGAGGTGTCCCCGGTGCCGGCGTGGCGGCCTCCAGCCGGAGGCGGACGCCGCGGTGCTGCTCTTCGGCCCGTTGCGCTGCGGCGAGTGCCGCGCCACCTACCCCGTGGCCGAGGGTGTGGCGGACCTGGTGGCGGAGCACCACGCGTCCGGCACGGTGCAGCGCGGCCTGGAGCAGCGCTGGGTGGCGCGCTCCTATGAGCGCTACGTGCGCCCCGCCCTCGAGCGAGCCCTCACCCGCCAGTCGCTGGACCGCGACAGCGAGTACCTCCTCTACCGGAGCCTGCTGGGCCGCCCGGAGGCGCCGGTGCTGGACGTGGGCTGCGGCACCGGGCTGCTGGCGCGGCGGCTGGCGCGAGAGGCGGCCTTCCCGGCCGTGGCCGCCCTGGACGTGTCCCGCGCCATGCTGGAGGAGGGCGTGGCCCAGGCGCGCGAGGCCGGGGCGACGGTGGACTTCCTGCGCGCGGAGGCACCCTACCTACCCTTCCAGGACGGCGCGCTCGGCGCGGTGCTGATGGCCGGCTCGCTGCACTTCGTGGCCGACCTGGGCCGGATGATGTTGGAGGTGGCGCGCGTGCTGCGCCCCGGTGGCCGCTGGGTGGCCAGCACCTACGTGCCCCCGGGAGCGCCCACGGCGCTGCTGCACCGGAAGCTGGGACTGCACCCGCGCGGCGAGGCCGAGTTGCGCCGGGAGGCCGCGGCGGTGGGGCTGGTGCGCTTCGAGCGCATGGCCCTGCCCCCGCTGCTGGTGCTCAAGGCGGAGAAGGGCTCCGCCGAGACAGTCAGATGAAGATGCCGGCGGAGGCGTCGTAGCGCGCCTCCTGGAGCTTCAATTCGGCGGGACGGCCGCGCAGCGCGTCCATCACCTGCCGCTTGGGCTTCTGGCACTTGGAGCAGTCGCACGAGCCCTTCTTGCAGGTGCAGTCCGCCTTGCTGCCGCACTGACACTTGCCGGCGATGAGCGAGTCCAGCGCATCCAGCGGACGCTCCACCTCGCCGCGCGCGCCCTTCGCGTCCACCGCGCCGGCCTGGTTCGCCTTGACGGTGTCCGTCGGCTTCGCGTCGGCCTTGCCCGGCTCCGCCTGGCTCGCCTCGGCCTTCTTCGCCTCCGCGGCGGCCCGTGCATGGGCCTCGCAGGCCTGCGCCGAGCCCGGTGCCAGCAGCAGCCCTCCGGCCATCAGCCCCGCGGCCACCAGCGTCGCGATGCGCGTCATGTCCGTTCTCCTCCGGGATACCGCCACGGCACCCACTCTCGCCGTGCGCCTATACCGCAGCCCCCGCCCCCTGCCAAGGACGAAGGCCGTACCTTTGCCTACCCCCGACACCTGGCTGCCTGCTGCCACCGGTTGCTCGCCGGGGCGGGAGGTGGCGCGTACAGTCCGCGCCCTCCGTGACGAACCGACCCGACCGACTCGTCTACGCCGTCGCGCTGGTGCTGGGCGCGCTGCCCCTGTGGGTGTCGCGCCACCTGCCCATGGCGGACCTGCCGCAGCACCTGTACCTCATCTCCGTCCTGCACCGGCTGGATGACCCCACCACGCTGTACCCGCAGCTGTTCGCCGCGCGGCACGCACTGACGCCGTACCTGGGCTACTACTACCTCGTCAGCGCGCTCAACTGGCTGCTCCCCCTGGAGGCCGCCAACCGCGTCTTCCTCACCGCCTACGTGGTGGGACTGCCGCTGGGGCTGGGCTTCCTGCTGCGGAGCCTGGGCCGGCCCGCGTGGCCCTCGCTGCTGGCGCTGCCCTTCGCGTACGGCGACAGCTTCGGCTGGGGCTTCGTCAACTACTGCGCGGCGCTGCCGCTGACGCTGCTGTGCTGCGGCCTCTTCGTGCGCGCGCTGGAGGACGTGCCCCGCCGCCGTGCCTGGGCCGGCGGGCTGGCGCTGTGCCTCGTCGCGGTGCTGCTCTTCCACGTGCAGGCCTTCGGCTTCCTCGCCTTCGGGCTGCCGTGGCTGCTGCTCACCAGCGCGGTGCCGGAGGACGCCACCGCGAAGGGGCTCGTGGCGAGGCTGCGGCCCCGCGTGCCGGCGCTGCTGGGCGTGGTGCCCGGCGTGGCGCTCTTCCTGGGCTGGGTGGTGCTGCGCTTCGGCGAGCCGCCGGACATCCAGCCCGGGGTGCCGTGGAAGGCGTGGGGGCCCACCTTCTCCCCCCAGAATCTGGCCTGGAAGAGCTTCGAGCAGAACCGGGCCGAGTTCCTCGACGTGCTCGCCAACACCTTCCGGGACGGCTCGGACCGGTGGGCGCTGTACGCCGTGGGCGCGGTGGCGCTGGCCGCGTGGGTGGCCGGCCTGGTGCGACCGCAACGCCCGGCGACGCGGGGGCCGGTGGCCGGCGCGCGGCTGCTGGGGCTGGGCCTGCTGGCGCTGGCGCTCTACTTCCTGCTGCCCTTCGACATCCGCGGCTACGTCTACTACCTCAACACGCGCTACGCGCACCTGGCCGCGGCGCTGCTGGTGGCCACCGCGCCCGCCACCGTCGTGGAGTGGCGGCGCCCCCTGCGACTGGCCGCCCTCGCGTGCGCGCTGGTGCTGGCCTTCGTCATGGCGCGCGGCTACCGCGCCTTCTCGCGCGAGGCCGGGGAGTGGGAGCCGCTGGTGGCCGCCACCGCGCCGAGGCCTCGCGTCATGGGGCTCATCTTCGACAGCAGCTCGCGCGTGGTGCGCTTCCCCGTGTTCCTCCATGGCGCGGCCGTGCTGGCCCGCGCGCGCGGCGGCGTGCCCAACTTCACCTTCGCGTCCACGCCGCACTCGCCGCTGCGCTACCCGGGAGAGGTGCCCCCCACCTTCCCCTCCGAGTGGCATCCGCAACAGATGGACTACGCCACGCAGGGCGTCTGGTACGACCACTTCCTGGTGCGCGGCGTCCACCCCTCGCAAGTGTTCGGCGAGCGGCTCCAGTCGGAGCTGGTGGTGGTGGCGCAGTCCGGCCGGAGCTGGCTGGTGCGCCGCCGCTGAGCGAGTGTGGGCCAGTGGGCGCATGCCCCCCACGGCCCGTGCCCCGCCGTGCGCCGTGCGCGGTAGAAGGCGCGGGCATGAGCCCCACCGAACCCCGCCCCCTGCTGGACGCGCTGCGCGCCGGAACTCCGCTGCCCGCCTTTCCCGCCGACGCGGTGGAGGCCGCACGTGCGCTCGCGCGGGACGTGGGCGCGGCCACGCCCGCCGCCGTGGAGCCCCTGCCGGACGCCCTCGCCGCCGCCGTGCTGGAGGCGGCCGTGCTGGAGGGCCTGCCCGCCCTGCCCGAGGCCCTGTCCGATTCCAGGGTGAAGCCCCTGGCCAAGGCCGCGAAGAAGGCGCTGTACCGGCTGCGCTCGCGCGGCGTCGCCGTGGCCGTGGCCCCCCGCCCCAGCACGCCCGAGCCCTCGCACGCCGCCGCGCCCGTACCGGAAGCCCTGCCCGCCATGGCGTCCACCCTCTCCAGCGCGGGCGAGCGGGCGGTCGTCATGGCCCGTGCGCTGCGAGGTGGCGGCGTGGAGATGGTGCAGGCGCTCATCTCCGACGTGGAGGGCGTGGTGGAGCTGCGCGTGGGGGACACGAGCCGGGGCGGCTGGAGGAAGCTCCTCAGGGAAGCGCTGGAGCAGGGCGGCACGGTGGAGCTGCCCCAGCACGAGGCCGCCGCCCTGCTGGCCGAGGCCGCCGGCACCAACCTCCGCGCCCGCACGCCCTTCCCGCCCGGCCTGGACGTCGCGCTGCGCCACTTCGGCGTGCAGCCGGTGGAGCCGCCCCCCCTGCCCCCACCCGAGCCCGAGGACGCGCGCCGCGCACTGGAGGGCGACCTGCTCCACGAGACGCGGGAGCTGGCCACATGGGTGCCCCCGGAGCCCGAGGTGAAGCGGCTGCTGGAGAAGATGGACGAGGTGATGCACAGCCCGCTGGCGCTCAGCGACGTGCAGCGCCAGGAGCAGCTCCTGGCGGCGGTGCGCTCGGTGGCGCGCGACTTCTTCGCGTCCGAGGGCCGTCAGCGCTACGCCCTGCGGCTGTGGCGGATGGCGGACTACTTCGAGCGCACCGCCCGCCCCCGTGAGGCCGAGCTGGCGCGAGCCGAGGCCCGCCGCCTCTACCACGGCGCCGGGGAGCCCCTGTCCCGCTTCGCCGAGCGGCTCTTCGAGAAGGTGCTCGCCCTCGTGGCCGCCGCGGGTGCTCGGGCCGAGGCCCAGGGGGCAGAGGCGACGGCGGCCCCCGGTGCTTCCACGGCCCCCGCGGCCACGGCCGCCCCTTCGCAGGAGCGGCGCAGCCCCGGTGGCCTCATCCTCCCCTGAGGCCAGGGGAGGACGCCCGCCCGCTCACACCGAGGCGATGCGGGCGCGCAGCAACAGGTCCAGGTTCTCCCGCTCCCAGGCCTGGGCGCGCGAGTAGTCGTGGAAGCGCTTCTCGTGCTCCATCAGCTCGGGCGGGTGGATGCAGCGCCGCCCATCGTCGCCCCGCCGCGTCCGGTACACGTGGTGGAGCATCTCGTGGAAGACAATCCACTCCACGAAGTAGCGCGGCACCACCGGCTGGTCCAACGCCGGGTGGATGCGGATGACCTTCGAGTCCGCCGAGTACGAGCCCATCTTGATGCTCTTGCGAGGCCCCCTCACCCGTGGCGCCGGGCCGTAGGTAATCGCCGCGTCGATGCGGCTGTCGAAGTAGCGCTCGTTGAGCCGGGCGAAGATGCGCTCCAGGTCGTGGTGCTGGCCCTCCGGCTCCAGGCGGATGCGCTTGCGCATCTGCGCCGGAGACAACCGGCGGATGTAGGCGCGGTTGCGTTCGATGTAGCGGTCCAGCAGCACGCTGGCGTCCGGGTCACCCCTGCGCACGAAGCTGGCGAGCGCCTGCACCACGTCATCCGGCGCGGCGAGGAACATGTGGTGCAGCCGCAGCCGCCACATCGCTCGCTGGCGTTGGAACGTGAGCATGGTGTGCGTGTTGTCGTGGATCTCCAACGCCACCTTCGCGCGCAACCTCGTGCGGAGGCGGCGCTCGAGCACGCGTCTCCACACCTTGAGGAGCCTGTTGGGCTCCGGTGCGACGGGAAGCTGCCGGGCCACCCGGCCGGCCGTGTAACTCCTCTTCGTGACTACGCTTTTCTGACTCTTCGGGCGCGCCATAAGGGTCACGGATTCTACGGACCCCTCTGACATGTGTAAACGCGCTCAGGAAGATGAAAACCTAGGAATTCCAACGACTTAATGGCACTCAAGCCCACCCGGGCCCACTTGTCCGCCCCGGGGGCAGGATGCCGCATACGGGCCAAGTGCCCGACACGACTAGCGCCGTCCCTTGCACGGGAGCTGGAAGACCAGCGGCCCCTCGCTCGCCGGCTCTACAGGGTAGGTTTTTGTACCCTTGGGGGTCCGACGTCCCGGGCAGTCGTATCGGACCCGGACCCGGCCGGGCGGCAGGGAGATGACCCTGTTGATGGGCAGCTTCTCGCCCCCCTCCTGCCACAGCAGGGTGCGGGCCGGTGCCTCGAAGCGGACCTCCACCAGCACGGGCTCCGGCGTGCCCGCGTCGGCGACTTCCGGCTCCGGCGTCGCGCCTTCTTCCGGCGCCTCCGGACCCGCGGGCACTGCGGGCTCGACGGGCTCGCTCCCCGCGTCCGGAGCCAGCGCCACCACGGCCGCCTCGGGGGCGACTGGCACGGGCGTGTCCACGGCGGGCGGCGAGCCCGCGGGCCGGGGCGTCTCGGGCGCCGGCTTCGGGGGCTCGTTGAGGACGGTGGCGGAGAGGTCTCGAGGTGCCGCGGACGCCGGGGTGCGCAGGGCCCAGACGACACCGGCGCCGAGCGTCAGCAGCAGCGCGCCGCCGCTCGCCACCAGCAGCGCCACCGGAAAGCGGCGCCGGGGGAGGCTGGCGTGCGTGTTCGCGTACGCCTCGCCGTCGGTATCGCTCAAGTAGCCGTCGTAGCCCGCGGTGGACTCGTCGTCGTCCGGGTCCGGCCGCAGCGTGGGCGTCGGGTCGGTGTGCTCCACCGTGGACATGCCCGAGTCGGTGGGGAAGTAGTCGTCCTCCTCGTCCGGCGCGGCCAGGCGCGAGGCCGGCAGCAGGGGGCGGGACACGGCCCGCTGGTTCACCGTCGCCGGCGTAATCGACACGGACCGCGACGCCTCCTCGTCCTCGTCCACGGGCGGGGGACGGCGCGGCGGCGCGGGCGGCGTGACGGAGACGGACTGCGAGGCCTCCTCGTCCGGGCGCGGCGTGCGGCGCGGCGGCACGGAGGCGGGCGCCGGCGGCGGCGAGACGCGGCGCGAGCGCGGCGGCTCGGAGATGTTGGAGGGGCGCGGTGGCGGAGGGGGCTCGGAGTGCGGGCCGGAGCGGCGCACGGGGGCCTGCGGCACCGGCGGCGCGGAGGGCGGGCGCGGGCGCTCGTCGCGAAGGCGGCTCCGCTGCGGCACGGTGTGCTCGGCGTCGTCCGTCTCCAGCTCCGCCGCCACCAGGGCCGCCATCTGCATGCCGGTGGGCGTGGTGTTGATGGCGGTGGACACGTCCGAGTCCACCTCGTCGTCCTCGTCCCGGACGCCGGTGGGCAAGTCGCGCGGGCGCGCCATCTGCGTGGCGGGCTCGGGCTCGTCGGAGTAGGCGGGCACCGCCAGCGCCTCGGCGGAGGTGCGCCGCGGCGTGGGCCGGGCGGTGAGGCCCGGGGTGAGCTGCGCGGCCGACACCGGGGGCTCGGACGCGGGCGTGGTGGAGGACAGCGTGGGGGCGGTGGACTCCAGCACGGAGGGACGCTGCGGCGGCGCGGCCTCCACCGGCACCCGCGCGCCCGGCAGCGGCAACGTGGCCTCCCGCCGCCCCGGCCCCCGGGCCACGGGGATGTGGAGGATGGTGCGCTCCTCCTCCGCGCCCAGCAGCCGGGCGGTGTAGTCCGCCACGTCCAGGCTCTGCCGCAGCGCGCCCGACTCCAGGAAGGACTCCAGCTCCGCGCGCACCGCCGAGGCCCGCTGGTAGCGCTGGTTCCGGTCCTTCGTCAGGCACCGCATGATGATGCGCGACAGCTGCTCCGGGTAGTCGTCGCGCAGCAGGTGCGGCGGGGACGGGTCCTCGTAGCGGATGGCGTAGAGGATGCCCTCGGTGGTGGGCTTGGCGAAGGGCTGCCGGCCGGTGGTGATTTCGTACAGCATGGTGCCCAGCGCGAAGATGTCCGCGCGGTGGTCCAACCGCTCCTGCGACACCTGCTCCGGCGCCAGGTAGAGGAACTTGCCCTTGATGACGCCCGGCTTGCTGCGCTCCATGAACGCGCCGGCCTTGGCGATGCCGAAGTCGACGAGCTTGATGCGCCCGTCGTAGCCAATCATCACGTTCTGCGGGCTGACGTCCCGGTGGATCAGCTCCAGCGGGCGCCCGTCCACGCCCCGGCTGTGGTGCGCGTAGTCCAGCCCCGCCGCCACCTGTGCGCAGATGCGCGCCGCCACGCCGTAGGGCACCGTGGCGCCGTACTTGGCCTCCTCGGACACCACGCGCCGCAGGTCCACGCCCTCCACGTACTCCATGGCGATGAAGATGTTGTCCCCCTCCTTCCCCAGCTCGTGCGTCTGCACGATGTTGGGGTGGTGGAGCTGCGCGGCGATGCGCGCCTCGTCCAGGAACATCTGGACGAACTCCGGCTCCTCCGACAGGTACGGGAGGATCCGCTTCAGGACCACCAGCTCCGGCTCGGGCGGACGCTGCGCCAGGAACAGCTCCGCCATGCCTCCCACGGCGAGCCGCTTGATCAGCAGGTAGTTTCCGAACGGGATGGCCGTCTGGGGCGAGCTCACGGAAGGGGAAAGCCGTCTGTCTGGAGGTGGATGGGGCTAACTTTTCCTGAGCTTACCCACAATCACAGGGTTGGGGGAGCCAGGGAACCTACCTGCTTCGGTAGGTACCGGACAGGACCGGGCAAACCAGAAAACGAGCCACCACTCCCAGTGCTGGCGGGTGGCGACGGATCATCAGAAGAAGCAGCGCCACAAGGAAGCCTCCGGGACAGAACGGACGCAGCCCCAACCCGCAAGCCCGCCTCTTCCCGAAAAACGGGCTGTCCCGAGAGGGAAATCACGGGCTTGTGACGACTCCATGCCCAACAGTCCCGCTATTGGACGCCCCCCGGGGCGGCGGTGTAAGAGCGGGGCCAACTACAAAGCATCCTGGAGGCATGACCCAATGATGATTCGCAATGGGCGGTTGGTGCTGGTGGCTGGTCTCACCGCGCTCGCCGCGATGGCCTGCTCTGACCGTGACGACAACTCGTGTGAGACCAATGTCGACTGCGCCACCGGTCAGGTCTGCACGGCGAATGTCTGCGTATCCCCGACCCCGCCCGATGCCGGGACGGGCACGGACGCCGGGACGGACGCGGGCACGGATGCCGGGACGTCGACGACGGACATCCCCGCGGACCTGAGCAGCCCCGAGAACACGCAGATCCGGGCCTTCCTCGCGGCGACCGCCCCCACCAACGGCAACGCGGCCCCGGTGAGCCCGCCGCTGCCCATCACCAACGTGTACGTCACCTACATCGCGCCCGCGGTCGGCTCCACGCCGGCAGGCTTCTACGTGCAGGCGACCGCGCCGGGCCCCTCCTTCCTCGTGAAGCTGGACGCCGCCGCCCAGACGCCCGCGCTCGCGGTGGGGGACATGATCTCCTTCAACGTGACGGAGAAGACCCTCTTCAACGGCCTCAACCAGGCGAGCGCCATCACCGGCCTCACCCGCGCGAGCCAGGGTGCTCCCGTGCAGAGCCTGGTGACCGCCACCCCCCCGGGCCTCACCGCGGACATCAGCAGCCGCGCGGACGTGAGGAGCCCCGCGGCGCTCGCGGCCTACGAGTCGGACCTCGTGCAGGTGCGCGGCACGGTGACGGGCCCCGCCACCGCCTCGGGCAGCAGCTTCACCACCTTCACCTTCAGCACCGCGGGCGCGCCCACGCCTTCGAGCAGCTTCATCCTGCGCATGCCCAACACCGTGGTGTCGGCCTCGGGCATCAACCAGCAGTGCAACTTCACCGCGGTGGCCGTGCCCTACGGCCGCTTCGGCACCACGGCGCAGATCTCCCCGTTCCGCGCCAGCGACCTCATCGTGGCCTGCCCCGTCATCGTGACGGGCGTGCGCTCGCTGGGCGCGACCACGGCCGAAGTGCTCTTCAACGTGAGCGTGGACGCGGCCACCGTGGCGGCCGCTGACTTCACCATCACCCCGGAGCTCGCCGTCAGTGCGGTGGAAGTCACGGACAACAAGGTGAAGCTCACCACCGCGGCCCAGACAGAGGGCACCCGCTACACCGTGACGGCGGCGGGCCTGAGCGGCACCAACGGGGCTCCCGTGAGCACCACCGCCGCGACCGCCAGCTTCTGGGGCGCCGGCGACGCGCCGCCCACCGGCCTGATCATCAACGAGGTGGAGTCGGACAACGTCGCGGCCACGGCCGGCGCCGTGGATGACAAGGAGTTCATCGAGCTCATCAACAACTCCGACGCCCCCGTGCACGTGGGCAACATGGTGGTGGTGCTCGTCAACGCGAGCCCCAACGGCAACCCGCCCACCGCGCCCGCCACCAGCCGCCAGGAGTACCGCCGCTTCGAGCTGACCTCGGTGACGGATGGAACCACCGCCACCGACACGCTCGCCCCGGGCGCGGTGCTCGTGCTCGGCCCCGCCACCGTGACGAACGCGCTGCCCGCGGGCACCCTGCGCGTCACCATCACCAACCCGCTCACGGACATCATCCAGAACGGCGCGGACGACTCGGTCGGCCTGCTCTACTACCCCACCGGCGTGCTGACCGACGCGCTCTGGTACGAGGCCTCCAAGGATGCCGCCGCCCCCACCGCCTTCACCGGGACCATCGCGACGGGCGCGGGTGACAGGGAGCTCTCCTTCGCCGAGGGCGCCCCGACCGAGCTCTTCGAGAGCAACGCCAGCGACGTGTCCTTCCAGCGCAAGGTGAACCCCGACGTGGCCGGCACGGTGCTGGACACGAACGACAACAAGGCCGACTTCGAAATCTCGCTGCCCACCCCGGGCGTCAAGCGCTAGTCGCGGACGCCGCCTGAAGTACCGGGCCGCAGCCTCCCACCGGGGGCTGCGGCCTTCGTCTTTTCCGGCCCCCGCTGCCGCTACAATGGCCGCATGTCCCCTCCCCTCCCCCCCTTCCTCCGGGGCCTGCGGCCCACGCTGCACATCTCCCACCGCGGTGGCGCGGCGCTGGCCCCGGAGAACACGCTGGACGCCTTCCGCCAGGCGGTGGAGCGCTACCGCACCGACATGCTGGAGCTGGACGTCCACCTCACCCGCGACGGCGAGGTGGTGGTGGCCCATGACGACACCCTGGAGCGCTGCACCGACGCCACCGGGCCGCTGGCCGCCCTCACCCTGGCGGAGCTGCGCCGTGTGGACGCGGGCTTCGGCTTCAGCCCGGACGAAGGGCGCACCTTCCCCTTCCGTGGCCAGGGCGCACGCATTCCCACCCTGCGCGAGGTGCTGCGCGCCTTTCCCGGCCTGCGCCTCAACGTGGAGCTGAAGCCGGACGTGCCCGGCATCGAAGAGGCCTTCGCGCAGCTCCTGAAGGAGGAAGACGCCCTGGAGCGGGTGTGCATGGGCAGCGAGCAGGACACCGTGGGGGAGCGGCTGGCCGCGCGGCTCCCGGACGCGTGCCACTTCTACCCGCGTGACGCGCTGGCCGCCTTCGTCATCGCCCTGCGCGGCGGGGACACGCCCCCCGAGGATCTGCGCTTCACCGTCCTCGACATGCCCCTGTACTTCGGGGAAATCCGGCTGGTGGATCCGTCCTTCCTCCGCGAGTGCGCCGCCCGGGGCAAGTGGGTCAACGTCTGGACGGTGGACGACCCGGCGGAGATGCAGCGGCTGCTACAGGAAGGAGTGGGCGGCATCATGACGGACCGGCCGGACCTGCTGAGGCAGCAAATGGACGCCTCCGCGAAGCCGGGTTAAGCCCAGTTCCATGCCCCGCACCACCTCGCGCTCGCGCCCGTCCGCTGCACCGGCCGCCCCCGCTGGGGACGAGGAGGCCCCGGCCTCCCGCCTCAAGAACACGGTCCGCGTAAAGGTGCCCAAGAGCCGGCGCTTCGTGGCGCTGGCGGGCAACATCGGCGCGGGCAAGACGACGGCCGCGAAGATGATCAGCCAGAGCTTCGGCTACCAGCTCTTCGACGAGCCCGTCATCGACAACCGCTTCCTGCGTGACTACTACGCGGACATGTCGCGCTGGTCCTTCACGCTCCAGCTCGAGTTCCTCATCCGGCGCGTGGAGCACCACGAGCTCATCCACTCGTACAAGCGCAGCTGCGTGCAGGACCGCACGCTGTACGAGGACCCGGAAATCTTCGCCAAGTACCTCCACGGCCTGGGGAACATGACCGACGCGGAGCTGGACCTGTACTACGAGTACTTCCAGCGCCTGTCGCGCCACATCATCCGCCCCGACAAGGTCATCTGCTTCGAGGTGGGTAGCGTGGACGTGCTCCTCCAGCGCATCCGCACCCGCGGCCGCGAGGAGGAGAAGGGCATCCGCCACCAGTTCCTGCGCGGGCTCAACGGCTACTACGCGAGCTTTCCCCAGGTGCTGCAGGAGAAGTACGGCGTGGAGTGCCTCGTCCTGGACGTCTCCACCCAGGACATCCGGCGCGGCAAGGGACGCGACGAGTTCCTCGACCGCGTCTCCAGCTTCCTGGCCTGAAGGTGTGAGATGCCAGATTTGACGCCCAAGAACGCCAAGGACACGGAGGTGGTGATGACGCAGCTCATCCTCCCTCCGGATGCCAACAACCTGAACGCCGCCTTCGGCGGGAAGGTGATGCAGTGGATAGACATCTGCGGCGCGGTGGCGGCGCAGCGCCACTGCCGTCAGGTCGTCGTCACCGCCTCCATGGATGACCTGCACTTCCACGCGCCCATCAAGGTGGGCTGGGTGGCCCTGCTGCACGGCAGGGTGCTGGCCGCCTTCCGCACGTCCATGGAGGTGGGAGTCACGGTGCACGCGGAGAACCCGCTCACCGGGGAGCGCTTCCTCACCACCAGCGCGCTCATGACGTTCGTGGCCATCGACAAGGACGGGGGCCGGGTGCAGGTGCCTCCGCTGCTGATGGAGACGGACGCCGAGCGCGAGGCCTTCCGCGAGGCCGAGTCCCGCCGCGCCCAGCGCCTGGCGCGCCAGAAGGAGAACCAGACCTGGCTGAAGGTGATGAAGCCGCTCGCCGGCGCCTGAGCGGGTGCCCGCAACGACGAAGGCCGGGGAGGCACCCTGCCCCACCCGGCCCGACGTCCCTTCAAGGACGGGCGCCGCTGGAAACCGCGCCGTCGCTCAGGTGGTGAACGAGGTGCCGCAGCCGCAGGAGGACTTCGCGTTCGGGTTGTTGAACTTGAAGCCCGCGCCGGTGATGGCGGAGACGTAATCAATCTCCGTGCCCGCGAGGTACTGGCTGCTCATCGCGTCGGTGGCAATCTTCACGCCGTCCTGCTCCCAGACGAGGTCGCCGGCCTTGGACTCCTTGACCAGGTTCAAGTCGTAGCCCAGGCCGCTGCAGCCGGCGGGGACGACGCGGATGGAGAAGAAGTAGCCCTCGAAGCCCTGGGCCTTGGTGACGGCCTTCACCTGGTTGATGGCCGCCTCCGTCAGCCGCACGGCCTCGCCGGGGGTGGCCTGGGGGGCCGGCGCGGTGCCGGGAGCGGAAGTCGTCGTGGGGGTGCTGTCCATGTCGGTTGCTCTCCTATGCCGTGCGTTATAACGCCCGGGCCGCGAAAATCCATGGGCCCGGCTGGCCGACCGCCCATAGGCCCACATCCGGACGGACGGCCCGGGGGCGGCGGGTTATACCCGGCGTCATGGCTCCCACCTTCCAAGAGCTGCTGGCCGGAGTGAAGCAGGAGATTCGCGAGGTCTCCGTCGACGAGGTGAAGCGGCTGCTGGACGCCCGCGCCCCCGTGAAGCTCGTGGACGTGCGGGAGGCCGACGAGTACGCGGGCGGCCGCCTGCCCGGCGCCCTGCACATCCCCCGGGGCTACCTGGAGCTGCGGATTGAGGACAGGGCCCGGCGCGACGAGGAGCTGGTGGTCTACTGCGCGGGCGGCACCCGCTCCGCGCTGGCCGCGAAGACGCTGAAGGAGCTGGGCTACACGCGCGTGGCCTCGCTGGCAGGCGGCTACAACCGCTGGAGCGACACGGCCCTCCCGGTGGAGAAGCCCTTCGTCCTCACCGCCGAGCAGAAGGAGCGCTACCGGCGCCACCTCATCCTCCCCGAGGTGGGCGAGGAGGGGCAGGCGAAGCTGCTCCAGGCCCGGGTGCTGCTGCTGGGCGCGGGCGGGCTGGGCTCTCCCGCGGCGCTGTACCTCGCCGCGGCCGGCGTGGGCACGCTGGGCATCGTCGACTCGGACGTGGTGGACCTGAGCAACCTCCAGCGCCAGGTCCTCCACACCCGCGAGTTCCAGGGCCAGCCCAAGGTGGTCAGCGCCCGCGCCGCCATCGAAGCCCTCAACCCCGACGTGAAGGTGGTGCCCTTCCAGGAGCGGCTCACCTCGCACAACGTCCTGCGCGTGCTGGAGGGCTTCGACCTGGTGCTGGACGGCGGGGACAACTTCCCCACCCGCTACCTCCTCAATGACGCGTGCGTCATGCGGGGCAAGCCCAACATCCACGGCTCCGTCTTCCGCTTCGAGGGACAGGTGACGTCCTTCGTCCCCGGCCAGGGCCCCTGCTACCGCTGCCTCTACCCCGCCCCGCCGCCGCCGGAGCTGGCCCCGTCCTGCGCGGAGGCCGGGGTGCTGGGCGTGCTGCCCGGCCTCATCGGCCTGCTCCAGGCCAACGAGGCCCTCAAGCTCATCCTCGGCCGGGGCGAGCCGCTCACCGGCCGGCTGCTCACCTTCGACGCGCTGGGCACGCGCTTCCAGGAGCTGAAGCTGCGCAAGGACCCGACCTGCCCGGTGTGCGCGCCGGGCGCGAAGGTGGAGCTCATCGACTACGAGGCGTTCTGCTCCGCCCCCACCGCCGCCTGAGGCCTGTGATGCCGATTCCCGAAATCTCCCCCACCCGCCTCGCCGAGCTGCTCGCTGGCCCCGCCGAGTCCCGCCCCGCCCTGCTGGACGTGCGCTTCCCGGACGAGCACGCCTGGGTGGCGCTCCCGGACTCGGTGCTCATCCCCCTGCCGGAGTTGGACGAGCGCGCCGACGAGCTGGAGGCCCTGCGAGGCCGGCCCGTGGTCGTCTACTGCCACCACGGCGTGCGCAGCCTGGACGGCGCGGCGTACCTGCTCTCGAGGGGACTGGACGCCGTGTCGCTCAAGGGCGGCATCGACCTGTACTCGCGGCAGGTGGACCCCACCCTGCCCCTCTACTGAGAGGCCCGCGCTAGCCCACGAAGGCGCTGAGGTCCTGCGTGTCCTTGTTGATGACGCCGGGCTTGATGTCGACCTCGAAGAGGAAGGGCTCCTTCAGCGGGCCGCCGTTGAGCTCCAGCTTGTGGCGGCCCTCCATCAGCTCCATCTTCAGGCCCTTGCTCCCCGAGTAGGTCCCCACGTCCTGGCCGTTGCGCCGCACGGTGATGCCGCGCAGCCCTTCGGGCTTCAGCGTCAGCTGGAGGTGGCCACTTCGGAACTCGTAGGGGATGACCTTGACCTGGCCGGGCTCTCCGTACGCGAGGCTCTCGCTGTCCTCCTTGTAGATGCCCCGCTGCTCGTTCTCCAGGATGAGCGTGTCCTGGAGGTGCGCGCCCGACACCATCGTCATCGGCGAGGAGCCCAGCTCCGTCACGGGCTGGGCGCTGCCGCACCGCTCGGTGTGGCGGACGGACACCTTCACCCGCTCATTGGTGTTGATGGTGAGCATCACACCCTGCCCATCCGCCGCCCGGCCGTTGAGCACCGCGAGGATGGGCTTGTGGAAGATGCCAATCACCGCGAGCAGGCCCACGATGAAGCCCACCGTGGCCACGTTGCGCGTGGCGATGGCCCGGCGCGCGCGCTGGGACGACGCTTCGATGGCGCGGTCCACCGCCTCGTCGTCGTCCCGGCGCATCGCCGGAGCGGAGACCGAGGAGCGGCGCGGCGGCGGCGGCGGGTCGGGCATCTCCGCGCGGCTGTCCACGCGGCTGGAGGTGCGCCGACGCGGCGGCTCCGAGGCAGGCTGCACCGAGGACTGCATGCCGGTGCGGCGGCGCGGCGGCGGGGCGGGCTCCGGAGGCGGCGGGAGCATGGTGCGCTCGTCGTCCTCCTCCTCGTCCACGGCCGGCAGGTTGGCGCGCGAGCGGGACGGTGGCGGCGGCGGCTCCGAGTCCGGCAGCGCCGGGGCGCGCGTGTTGGAGCGGCGCGGCAGGGGTACCTCACCCGTGGGCGTGCGGCTCAGGTCCGAGCGGGAGTTGGTGCGCGCCACCTGCGTGGCATTGGGGTTGGACGGCCGGCGCACCGCGTCCGACGTGCGGCGCCGGGCGGGCATCTCGTCCGTGCCGGAGGGGGCATCCCACTCGTTCGGGTCCTCCTCCACCACGGGCGCGGCCACCGAGGCGGCGCGGCGCGGGGGCGCGGAGGGGCGCGCGGCCGAGGCGCGCGGGCGCTCGCCGCGGTTCGAGGGCTCGCCCGGGGGCGCCTCCCAGCTCATGTCCGCCGCGGCGGAGGACCGGCTGCGGCCCTTCTCCTGGGGCGGAGGCGGCGGCTGGGGCGTGCCGGAGTTGTTGGACTCCTCGCCCATCAGGACGACCTGGCCCTGGGCCTTCTCCTCGGCCAGCCGGTCCGCGAAGAGCGTCTCCATCAGCTCGGAGATCTGCACCGAGCCGGCCACCCAGCGCTGGCCGACGAGGATTTCCTCCAGCGCCACCTGGAACTGGCGCGCGTCGCGGTAGCGGTCGTCCGCGTTCTTGGCGATGGCCCGCATCACCACCGGGTCCATCTCCTCGGGTACGTCCGCCACCTGCGAGGGCGCGGCGATGGCGCACTCCATGGCGGCCTGCAGCGTCGCCAGCTCGGAGTCCCGCTTGAGGGGCCTCACGCCGGTGAGCAATTCGTAGAGCACCAGGCCGATGGCGAAGATGTCCGCGCGCCCGTCCAGCGGCTTGCCGGAGGCCTGCTCCGGGGCCATGTACGCGAACTTGCCCTTGATGGCGCCCGACTTCGTCAGCGACGCCTGGTCGGCGGCCTTGGCGATGCCGAAGTCCACCAGCTTCACCGAGCCGTCGAAGCTGATGAGGATGTTCTGCGGGGAGATGTCGCGGTGCACCACGCGCAGCGGCCGGCCAGCGTCGTCCGTGCGGCTGTGGGCGTAGTGCAGGCCCTCGCAGGCGGCGGCGACGATGCGGATGGCCAGTGGCCGGGCCACCCACTGCCCGGAGCCCGCCGCCTTGCGCATGACCCGGCCCAGGTCCTCGCCATGGATGAACTCCATGGCGATGTAGTAGGTGCCGTTGGCCTCGCCGAACTCGTAGACCTGGGCGATGTTCGGGTGGTTGAAGCGCGCGGCAATCAGCGCCTCGTTCCGGAACATCTCCACGAACTCACGGTCCTCCGCGAGGTGCGGAAGGATGCGCTTGACGACGAGGTTCTTCTGGAACCCCTCGATGCCCATCTGGCGCGCAAGCCACACCTCGGCCATGCCGCCCGTGGCGAGCTTCTTCAGAAGCTGATATTTCCCGAATGATTGAGGGTTCATCCCGGGACTCTGGCCGCAGGGAGCAGCTCAGGTGGAATGCGTCAGGGCACGGCATCTTAGAGGACAGACCGCTCCGAGGCAAAGGAGGGGTACGAGGTTTTCCGGGTGGGCACTGGTTGCCTGCCTGCTGGTGGCCAGTAGCGCGACCGCCGCCCCCTCTATCGATCAGATCCGCGTGGAGCGCCGGGGCGACATGCTCGAGCTCCGCTGGTCGGACGCGGAGGAGCGCCTCCAGGGCACCATCCACCCCGCCTTCCCCCGGGAGGGCCAGCCCCTCACCGTGTCGCTCCATGTGGGGAACTTCCAGGGCGCCGAGTTCGACGGCCCCCTCACCCTGACCTTCCACCAGGTTGGCGCCCCCGCCCTGGTGACGCGGACCCTGACGCGGCAGGGGGTCAATTGGCACACCGAGCTCACCCCGGATGCCTCCGGCCTCTGGGAGCTGGAGGTGCGCTACCGCCACACGCATCTGAAGGTGCTGACCGCGCAGCTCTCCGTGGCGGATCAACCCCTGCCGCGCGGCCTGGGCTGGGGGCTGATCACCGTCGCGGCCGGCACGGCGCTGGTGCTCGGCATGCGCGGCGTGCTGCGCCGCATCCGGGCCCAGGCCTCGGAGTCGGGCCCGGCGGCTGGCACGGCCGGATCCGCGCCGCCTGTCACGAGCGCCACCGCGAGCTCCACGCCGGAAGCGTCCACCGCCACCCCTCCCCCGCCGCTCGCGTCGGAGACGCCTCCCTCCCCCGGCACCGCGCCGCTGGCTTCGGCCGGATCGCCCGCGTCCCCGCTGGCGCCCGAGACTCCGTCCGAGCCCGCCGCCGCGACGACGCCGGCAGCACCGTCCGAAGCGCCCGCCGCGACGACGCCGGCAGCACCGTCCGAAGCGCCCGCCGCGTCGGGCTCCGACGCGGCGTCCGAGCCTCCGGCGGATCCGTCCTCCACCCGGTAAGTCCTTCCAACCGGCGGACATTCGTACAGGCCCGCCTGCCTGGAGAGTGGAACTCTCTTTCCCTCTCGTGGCCCGGTGACGACCTCGTGACGGGCGTTTTCGGCCTCACGGGCGCGATTTCCGTCCAACACCCGACGTCCTCCCGACGGGCACCGGTGTTGCACAGAGGCCCTCCGACTGCGGCGGGGAGGCGAGGGACATGGGCGGGTGGGGGTTCGATGAACGGGCGAGGCGGGGCCTTCTCGCCGCGGTCCTTCTGGGCATGCCGGCGCTCGCGAGCGCTGGAACTCCGGCCCCGGAGGTAGAGGCCTCCAGCACGGAGGCGGCGGAGGACACGCTCTCGGGTGGGGTGGTGGATGGCGTGGAGGGGCTCGAGGGCGATGTGCCGGCCAGCGCGGCCGCGGAGGGGCCCACGGGCGACGACTCGGACGAGGTGATGGAGGGGGCGCTGGCGGAAGCAATCCCAGCGAAGGGCGTGTCCGAGGAGCAGCTGTCGCCCGTGGGCCCGGTGCCGGGTAAGTCGGCGCCCGCGGCGGAGCAGCCGGGCAAGAAGAAGAAGAAGGTGAAGCCGGGTGAGGCCCAGGACGACTCGCTGGGTGAGAACCCCGACGCGGTGGACGACACGGCCGCGGAGGACCGGCAGGCCCTGCGCGTCGTCGGCCGGGTGTACGCGAGGGCTCGCGCGGACGAGCGCCAGAAGTACGCGCGCTCGCTGAGCATCCCCTCCGCCCGCGTGGGCGTGAGCACGTCGCTGTCCAACCTCGAGGCGGAGGTGACGGCGGACCTGGCGGATGACTCGGTTCTGAAGGACGCCTTCGTGCGGCTCGCGGACGACGCGAAGCGCTTCCGTATCTACGGCGGCCAGTTCAAGTCGCCCTTTCTCCAGCGCTCGCTGGAGTCCTCGTGGGATTTGCCCATGCAGGGCCGCGGGCTGGTGGAGGACTACCTCACCGAGGTGCACCAGCTCGGCGGCCGCAGGCTGGGGCTGATGGGCGAGGTGCGGCTGAAGGACGTCTGGGGCCTCAAGCTGTCCGCTGGCGTGTTCGAGGGCGGCAAGGACGAGGCGGGAGTCCGCATGAAGGAGGACGCCTCCGCGCGGCTGAGCCTGCGTCCTTTCAAGGCCCTCACCGTGGGCGTGAGCACCTACGTGGCGGAGGCGATGGACATGGCGCGCAAGCACGCGGTGGCCGGCGACGTGGGGCTTCGGCTGGGCGGGCTGGCGCTGACCGGCGAGGCCGTCACCGGCCGGCTGCCGCTGGGCCCCTTCACCGCGCAGCTGCTGCTGG
Organism: Pyxidicoccus trucidator; assembly: GCF_010894435.1. Lineage (NCBI taxonomy): Bacteria > Pseudomonadati > Myxococcota > Myxococcia > Myxococcales > Myxococcaceae > Pyxidicoccus > Pyxidicoccus trucidator. Next base: position 347,148 of record NZ_JAAIXZ010000011.1, read on the forward strand.
CGCACTACACGCTGCCCGTGGGCAGTGAAGAGTGGGCAATCCAGCCGATGGCGGGCGTCGAGGCGCTCCAGCTTCGCGGGGACGTGGAGGGCAAGGGCCACGCGATGGTGGGCGGCCTCAATGTCCTGCTGGGAGACCGCTTCAAGGCGCAGTTCCAGGCGGAGCGCGCGCTGCGTCCCGGGGACGAGGCCGCCGCGCTCGAGTACTCGCTGCAGCTCGCCACCCGTTTCTGAGCACGGAGAGGAAGACCATGCTCTCGTTCGCCGAGGGGGAAGTCACCAAGCTCCGGCGTGAGTTCAAGCTGGTGCTGGAAGAGGAAGCGACGCAGGCCCTGTGCGGGCTGCTGTCGCAGGAGCTGGGGGGGCACCTGCCTCCGCCCACGCGCATCGTCTCTGTCTATTTCGACCGGCCGGGCTGTCCGCTGGCGTCGCGCGCGCTGCGCACGCCGGATGACTGCCTGAAGGTCCGGACCAAGGAGTACTCGCCGGACCTGGGTGCCGGCGGCGTGCAGCGGGTGGTGGTGGAGGTGAAGCGCGAGCGGCGGGGCCTGACGCAGAAGCGGCGGGTGTGGGTGCCGCGCGCGGACCTGGGCCGGGTGCTGCGCGGCGGCGCGGGCCTGCTGCCGCTCATCGCCGGGGGCAGCCTCATCCCGGTGCTGGCCGTCACCTACAAGCGGCACGTGTACCAGGCCACGCAGTCGTGGCGGGTGACGGTGGACCGGGACATCGCCTACCACGCGATTACGCCGGAGCTGGCGATGTCGCAGCTGGCGCTGACGGCGGAGCGGCTGGGGCCGCCCCAGTGGATGGACCACCGCGTCGTGGTGGAAGTGAAGCATCTCGGGCACGTGCTGCCCGAGTGGCTGGCGTCGCTCAATCCGGGCGGAGCGCCGGCATACAGCAAGTTCGCGGAAGGGATGGCGAGGGTGCACGCCTTCGTCACGGATGGGGTCGCAGGGGGATAGGGCACCGTGTTCATCGACTTCGAGGGGATTGACGGCAGTGGCAAGACAACGCTCTCCAACCTGCTGGCCGCGCGGCTCAAGCGGCTCGGCTACCGGGTGGCGCATGCGCGAGAGGGGGGCGAGCTGCAGGCGCCCGCGGCGCGGCGCGTCCGGGAGCTGACGCGTGACTCACGGCTGCTGGAGATGTCTCCACGCACCGAGTTCTTCCTCAACCTGGCGCGTGACGCGCAGCAGTTGGACGAAGTGGTGGCTCCCGCGCTGCGGCGGGGCGAGGTGTGCATCACCGACCGCTACCTGTACTCGCAGCTGGCGCTGAGCGGCGGCGGGCGCGGGCTGCCCATGTCGGAGCTGCTGCCGGCGTGCGAGCTGGCCTCGCAGGGGCTGTGGCCGGACCTGGTGGTCCTGGTGGACGTGGACCCGGACCTGGCGCGCTGGCGCAAGCGCCTGGGCAAGCTGCAGAGCGCCCGGGTCAGCGACGGCGACAGCCGCAAGGGGCTGGCCGGAGCGGGGCTGGCGGTGCGGGTGCGGGAGTCCTTCCTGGAGATGGCGCGCAAGGATCCGCAGCGCTGGCTCATCCTGGAGAACAACGACGTGCCGCTGCGCGTGCTGGAGCAGCGGCTGGTGGACGCGGTGGTGGCGCGGCTGGAGGGGCGTGAGGTGCCGGTGCAGCGCATCGTCCCCGCGCCGGCCGCCCTGCCCTCCGGAGCGACGACGGTGGAGAACGCGGAGGAGCGCTTCTTCCAGGCGCTCGACTCGGTGGAGGTGCGCGAGCCCGCGCTGGCGGCGTGGATGGTGGGCGGCCTGCCCGGGCCTTCCGCGCACCAGCGGCGCCTGGCGTACATGGAGCGCTTCCCGGCCCTCACCGCGCGCGGCCTGGGCGGGCTGGACGACGACGCGGCGTGGACGCTGCGCGACGTGCTGGCGCCGGTGGCGCCCGCGGAGGTGGCCACCAGCCTGGGCGGCCTGACGGGCCCGCGGGCGATGATGCTGCGCGAGCGCCTGTACGCGCAGGCCCCGGTGGAGGTGCTGGCGGGCCTCAAGGGTGACAGCTCGCCCCAGGCGTGGGCGCTGCGCGAGCGCGGCATGCGGGATGGCCGGCTGGCGGACGTGCTGTCCGGGCTGGCCGGCGTGGACGGTGACGAGTCCTGGGTTGTGCGCGAGGCGGGCATGCAGCGCAAGCTGTACGCGGACGTGGCGCGCAGCCTGGGCGGGCTCACCACGGGGCGCGCGGACGCGCTGCGCGAGGTGCTGCTCGCGCATGACCGGCTGGCGGTGCTGCGCAGCACCACCGGGGTGTCCACTCCGGTGGCCCGAGGCCTGCGCGAGGCGCTGGCGGGCAAGGCGCTGAAGCTGGTGCTGCGCTCGCTCACCGGCCTCACCACCGAGGAGGCCTGGGCGCTGCGCGAGAAGGGCGCGCCGCTGACGAAGGAGGCGCTGGACTCGGTGGACGGGCTGGATGACTCGCGTGCATGGCAGCTGCGCGTGGCGCACCTGGGCCGCTGGCCGTCCACCGTGGTGTCGTCGCTGAAGGGACTGCCGCTGGGGCCACACGCCCGGACGCTCATCGACCGCGTGCTCGAGGAGAACCCGGGCCGGCTGCCGGTGCTGCGCAACGCGTACGCCGTCATCGCCACGGCGCGGTACGCCGTCACGCACACCCGCGCGCCCCGCCCGGAGGCGGAGGTCTCCCCGCAGCTGGCGCTCCAGGGATAGGCATACATGGACCCCTTCTCGACGATTCTCCAAAGCGCGAAGTCGGAGCTGGGCTCGGTGCCCGTCGCCGCCATGCTTCCCCGGATGCTGGCGGCGGCCCTCATCGGCGCGGTGCTGTCGCTGCGGCCCTGGCGGCTGCTGATGAAGCGCTCGCTGCCGAAGGCCGAGATGATTCAGACGCAGGTGCTGCTGTGCGCCGCGGCGGCGGTCATCACCGCCGTCATCGGCGACAGCGTGGCCAAGGCCTTCGGCCTCGTGGGCCTGGGCGGCTTCGTGCGCTTCCGCTCCGGGCTGAAGGACCCGCGCGACGCGGCCATCCTCTTCCTCATGATTGGCCTGGGCATGGCGTGTGGCCACGGGGCACTGGGATTGGCGGGCATGGGCACGCTCTTCGTGGCCGCGCTGCTGTGGGTGCTGGACCTGTTCAACCGCGAGGAGAAGAGCGCGCCCAAGCAGCGGATGCTGGTGTCCGCGCAGGCGGATGACCTGGTGGGCGCCGAGGCCACGCTGCGGCAGGCGCTGCGGGAGCGGAACGTGCTGGTGAAGAGCTGCGCGCTCGACTTCGACGGTCGGCGCGTGGAGCTGGAAGTGGAGGAGCCGGAGCCAGGCTCCCTGGCGGCGGCGCTGGGCCGGACGGAGGGGGCACCCCTGCGGGGGCTGCGGTGGACAGCGGTGAGCCCCAAAGGGGCACGGGAGGACATGGTATGACGCGCAGTTGGGTGGCCGCGCTCGCGGCGGGTTGGGTGCTGGTGGCGTGTGGTGGGGGTGGCAGTCTGCCGCCGGGGGATGGACAGCAGTCGCCCATCGGCAATCCGGACGGGAGCATCGACCTGCCGGGCGACGCCGTGGACCCGGACGACCAGAACCCCGACGACCAGGACACCGGGGATGAGACCTCGCTGTGGCCGATGACGACGGGCTCCAGGTGGGTCTACGACATCAAGGACCCCGTCCATGGCGAGTTCCAGAAGACGGTGACGGTGCTGGGTCCCCGCGAGGTGCCGGAGACGCAGGGGAAGATGACGGCGGTGCTGATGCACAGCCGGCAGGACCGCTCCCTGAGCGGCGTGGTCTACGAGGAGTATTCGTGGCAGCTCGAGCTGACCAACGGCCTGGTGGTGCGGCTGCGCGAGGAGGACCACAAGGACGGTGACCGGGTGCGCACCACGACCTGGTCCCCCGCCACCGTGAAGTCCATGGCCCGCGTGCCGGAGACGCTGCCCTGGAGCTACCAGAGCGCGGTGCTGGAGCAGACGGTGCTGGGTGACGGGACGAAGGAGGACTCGGACCCCACCTACAACTGGCGCGTGGTGGAGAAGGGCCTGACGCTCCAGACGAAGGCGGGCACCTTCACCGACGTCATCAAGGTCCAGCGCGACAAGCTCAACGACGCGGGCGAGGTGAAGCAGGACAAGGTCCGCATCTACTGGCTCGCGCCCGGCGTGGGGAAGATTCGCGAGGAGGGCGAGCGGATTGAAGAGCTGTCCTCGTATGACGTGAAGAAGAAGTAGCGCCTGTCCGGGGAGGCGGCGGAGGCGGGAGCGCCCGCTCCGTCGCCTGCCCTGACGTGTCGATGGCTGGATGAAGGTTGGAGAATAGACGGTTGGGCCTCGGTCCCGAGCTCGTTCGGGAGGAGGCTTCATGCACCGGACTTCAACCTTCACTCTCGCGCCGCTCGTGGCGGTGCTGACGCTCGTGACGGGCGTCGCCTGCGCGGGCGTGCTGCCCCGAGACCCCTACCTCCAGAAGGTAGGACCGGACACGGCCACCGTGGCCTTCCGGCTCGCGGCCGACTGCGCGCCTACCGTCCTGTTTGGCGAGGGAGCGACCGACCAGTCCACGCCCTCCACGGCCAAGGGGCGCGTGCACGCGGTGGTCCTGACGGGCCTCAAGCCCGCCACCGAGTACACCTATGTGGTGGACGCCTGTGGCAAGGCGACGCCGGCCAGGCGCTTCCGCACCGCGCCCACGCCCGGCACGCGCAGCGTGCACTTCACCGCCGTGGGCGACTTCGGCACGGGCGGCTCGGACCAGAAGCAGGTGGCCGCGGCCATGCTCAAGGCCCGCCCCGAGCTGTTCGTGGCGCTGGGCGACAACGCCTACTCGTCCGGCACCGAGTCGGAAATCCAGAACAACCTCTTCGCTCCCATGGCGGAGCTGCTGTCCGAGGTGCCCCTCTTCGCGTCGCTCGGCAACCACGAGTACGTGACGAACCAGGGGCAGCCGTACCTGGACAACCTCTACCTGCCGTCCAACAACCCGGCGAACAGCGAGCGCTACTACTCGTTCGACTGGGGCCACGTGCACTTCGTGGCGCTGGACTCCAACTGCGCCATCGGCCTGGCCTCGTCGGACCGCTGCGCGCTGGCCGCGCAGAAGGCGTGGCTGGAGAAGGACCTGGCCGGCACCACGCAGCCGTGGAAGGTGGTCTTCTTCCACCACCCGCCCTGGTCCAGCGGCGAGCACGGCTCGCAGCTCGCCATGCGCCGCAACTTCGCGCCCCTCTTCGAGAAGTACGGCGTGGACCTGGTGCTCACCGGGCATGACCACAACTACGAGCGCAGCAAGCCGATGCAGGGCGACGCCGTGGCGGGCGCGGGCAAGACGGGCATCCCCTACCTCGTGGTGGGCGGCGGCGGCGCGTCCCTGCGTCCCTTCGCCACCTCGAAGCCGGCGTGGAGCGTCATCCGCGACGACCAGGCGCATGGCTTCCTGGACGTGAAGGTCGTCGACGGCACGCTCACCGCGGAGCTGGTGGAGACGGACGGCAAGGTGCTGGACACCTTCACCCTGCGCAAGGAGCTGCCCCCGCTGGAGCCGCCACCCACGGGCACGCTGACGGTGACGGTGGAGGGCGAGCGGGGCGTGGCCCCGCACAAGGCGCTCTTCCTCGCCACCCCGGGCGTGGCGGGCTCGAAGGTGACCTGGGACTTCGGTGATGGCGGCTCGGCCGAGGGCACGTCGGTGGAGCACACCTACGCGAAGGCCGGCAGCTACACGGTGACGGCCACGGCCACGCACGGCACGCAGCTCCAGTCGGCCACCGCCGTGGTGCAGGTGACGGGCTCGGGGAACACGGATGAGGAGACGCCGGTGGACCCGGAGGACCCCTCGACTCCGGGGGACCCGTCGACTCCGGCGGACCCCGACACGCGGCCCGGGCTGCCTGGGAACCCCTCGGGAGACGACTCGGAAGCGACGGGTGGCCAGTCCGGGGGCGGCTGCACCGCGAGCCCCACCGCCGCCCTCTTCCCGGCCCTGGGCCTGCTGGTGGCCGGGCTGATGCGGCGGCGCCGCAAGTAGGCGCCTGAAGCCCCGCTCCCTTGTCCGGAACATCGGACAAGGGGCCCATGCCCCTCGGGAACGAGGGGTCCCGCGCCCCTCCGGGAGGCCGCGGCCCCGCCCGGGTGGCTCGGTGGACCTACGTCCACCGGCCCCCGGGTTTGCTTTCGGGGCTTGTCAAGCCGGCCCGGGGGATGCAAAGGCCCATTCCGCCATGGCCATCAAACGCAAGTCCCGCCCGGTCTCCCGGCCGGCCCCGAAGAAGTTCTCCGCCGACAGGTCCGGGAAACAGCCCGAGTCCACCGAGCGTCCCCGACGCTCCGAGGACCCGCGCCGCACCGAGCGCACTGAGCGTTCCGAGCGCCCCCAGCGCGCCGACTCGCCGCGCAAAGCCGAGCGCACGGAGCGTCCGCGACGCGCTGATGACACGCGCGGTGGTGAGCGCGCCGAGCGGCCTCGACGCACCGAGGAAGCACGTGGTGGCGAGCGCGCGGAGCGGCCTCGACGCACCGAGGACGCGCGCGGCGGCGAGCGTGCCCAGCGCCCGGAAGGCCCCGGCGCCGGCCGCACCGAACGCGCCTGGCGCTCGGACGGCACCGGCCGCTTCGGCCACGCCAAGCGCGGTAAAGACGGCGAGCGCCCCGTGCGGGTCTCCCCCGCCCAGCGCGCGAAGAACCCCGAACGCTACGAGCGCCCCGTGCGCGAGGACCTCGTCCTCCAGGCGTGCCTCGAAGCCTACGGCGCCGTCCGTCACGAGGGCCGCCTGTCGGACCGGGCCCTCGACTTCGTCCTGCGCCACAAGAAGAACCTCTATTCCAACGAGCGCCGCGCCGTGGCCGAGCGCGTCTACGGCCTGCTGCGCCGCCAGCGCACGGTGGACTTCCTCCTGTACCGCGCGCACCCGCGCTTCGACGCGCTCGACAAGACGCGCCAGGACGTGCTGCGGCTGGCCACCTCGCGCATCCTCTACGGCGAGCCCGTGGGCATGGTGACGCACACCAGCGCCCTGACGGGCGCGGACGCCGAGGCCCTGAGCGCCCTGCCCGACGCCGCCGCCGCGCTGGAGGCCCTGCCGGAGCGCGAGCGCTTCCCCATCGCCGCCTCGCTGCCCGACTTCCTCGCCGAGCTGTTCCGCAAGCAGTTCGGCCGTGACGCCGCCCGCGCCGTCGAGGCGATGAACGAGCGCGCGCCCCTCACCGCCCGCGCCAACCTCCTCAAGGAGGACCGCGAAGCGCTGGCGAAGCGCCTGAAGGCCGAGGGCGTGGACACCAACCCCACCCCGCTGTCGCCCATGGGCCTGCTCCTGGAGTCGCGCCTCAACGTCTTCTCGCTGGAGAGCTTCCGCGAGGGCTTCCTGGAGCTCCAGGACGAGGGCAGCCAGCTGCTCGGCATGCTGGTGGACGCTCCGCCCACGCGCGTGGTGGACGCCTGCGCGGGCGCGGGCGGCAAGACGCTGCAACTGGCCGCGCAGATGAAGAACCGGGGAGACCTGCACGCGCTCGACGTGGACGAGCGGCGCATGGAGGACCTCAAGAAGCGCGCGCGCCGCGCGGGCGTGCACAACGTGCGCACCCAGCTCATCCCCCACGAGGGCCCGGAAGCGGACGCCGCGCTGGAGCCCCTCAAGGGCAAGGCTGACCGCGTGCTGGTGGACGCGCCGTGCAGCGGCACCGGCACCTTCCGCCGCAAGCCGGACGCGCGCTACCGCCTCACGCCCGAGGATTTGGAGATGCACGTGGGCCGGCAGAAGGCCCTGCTGGCGCGCTTCGCCATGCTGGTGAAGCCGGGCGGCCGCCTCATCTACGGCACGTGCAGCGTGCTGCGCGACGAGAACGAAAACGTCATCGAGGACTTCCTGTCCAAGCACCCCGACTTCACCGTGCGCCCGGTGGCGGAGCTGCTGGGCCCCGAGCTGGGACCGAAGCTGGGCCCCGGCCCGTTCCTGCGACTGGCGCCGCACACGCACGGCACCGACGGCTTCTTCGGCGCCGTGCTCGTCCGCGCGAAGTAGCCTCCAAGGAGAAAGCCACCGGTCATGCCCCAAGCCGTCCGCTACCGCGTTTCCATGTCCCGGCCGCACTCGCACCTCCTGGAGGTCGAGGCGACCTTCCCCGAGGGTCCCGTCGAGCTCGACGCCATGCTCCCGGTGTGGACGCCGGGCAGCTACCTGGTACGCGAGTTCGCCCGGCATGTGCAGGACCTGACCGCGTCAGGCCCGGACGGCGCGCCGCTGCCGGTGCGGCGCACGGACAAGCGCACCTGGCGCGTGCAGGCGGACGGGCAGGCCGTCACCCTGCGCTACCGCGTCTATGCGAACGAGCTGACGGTGCGCACCAGCCACCTGGACGGCACGCACGCCTTCATCAACGGCGCCTGCGTGTTCCTCTACACGCAGGCCACGCTCGGCCTGGAGCACCACGTCCGCGTGGAGGCTCCGCCGGGCTGGCGCGCCTTCTGCGCGCTGGGGCAGCGCGAGGAGTCCTTCGTCGCGCAGGACTACGACACGCTGGTGGACAGCCCCTTCGAGGTGGGGCCCCACACGCCCCTCACCTTCACCGCCGCGGGCGTCCCGCACGAGGTGGTGGTGTGGGGCGATACCGTGCAGGACACGGAGCGGCTGTGCGCGGACCTGCAGCGCATCTGCGAGGCCCAGGCGCGCATGTACGGCGGGCTGCCCGTCCCCCGTTACCTCTTCCTGCTGTACCTGACGGACAAGGGCCGGGGCGGGCTGGAGCACCAGGCCAGCACCGCCCTGCTCTTCCCCCGCGCGGGGCTGGCCAGCTCGCGCGGCTGGGAAGACCTGCTCACCCTGGCGGCGCATGAGTACTTCCACCTGTGGAACATCAAGCGGGTGAAGCCCCGGGCGCTGGTGCCCTTCGACTACTCGCAGGAGAACTACACCTCGCTGCTGTGGGCCTTCGAGGGCTCCACCGCGTACTACGACAACCTCTTCGTGCGCCGCGCGGGGCTGATGTCCGCGCAGCGCTACGTCACCCGGCTGGGCGAGACGCTCACCCACCTGCACGCCACCCCGGGGCGCCGGGTGCAGACGCTGGCCGAGGCGTCGCTGGTGGCCTGGGTGAAGCACTACCGCCCGGACGAGCACTCGCCCAACAGCGCCATCTCCTACTACCTCAAGGGCGAGGTGGTCTCCGCGCTGCTGGACCTCGAAATCCGCCGTGCCACCGGTGACGCGAAGAGCCTGGACGACGTGATGCGCCTGCTGTGGGAGCGTCACGGCGACGGCTCCGGCGTCCCCGAGGACGGCGTGGAGGCGGCGGCGAGCGAGGTGGCGGGCACGGACCTCACGCCCTTCTTCGACCGCGCGCTGCGCACCACGGAGGAGCTGGACTACTCCGCCTTCTCGCACGTGGGCCTGGAGCCGAGCTTCCGCCCGCGCGAGTCCACCAGCGACAAGGGCGGCACCCCGCCGCCCAAGGGCAAGGCCGGCGAGGCCCGGCCCCGGGGCTGGCTGGGCCTCACCACCAAGGGCAACTCCACGGTGGCCACGGTGCTGGAGGGCTCGCCCGCGCAGGAGGCCGGCCTCTACGTGGAGGACGACGTGTTGGCGCTGGACGGGTGGAAGGTGGACGGCGCCGGCCTGCTCAGCCGCTGCGAGGACCGCAGGCCGGGGGAGACGGTGCGGGTGACTGTGTTCCGCCGCGACAGGCTGCTGGAGGTGCCGGTGGTGCTGGGGCAGAAGCCCGCGGATGCCGTGTGGCTGTCCCGGGTGGAGCGTCCCACGGACGCACAGAAGGCGGCATACCAGGCGTGGCTCGGCGCCCCCTGGGACGAGGCCCCCGGCCCGTCATAGGCTTCGGGGCGATGAACGCCCTGCCCCCGGACGTCCTGGACGCGGACTCGCCGCCGCCCTTCTGCAAGAGTCACCCACGCGCTCCCGCCGGCTGGCGCTGTCAGCGCTGCGACGCGGCGCTGTGCCCGGACTGCGCCGTGGGCCGGCGCGCGCAGACGGTGGAGTTGGTGGGGTGTGGCCTCTGTGGGAGCGGCGCCTCGCCCATCCTCGCCCACCGCCGACGCACGCCCCTGGCCGGGCGGCTGAAGGACGCGTGGCGCTACGTCTTCACCTCCTCCGGGTTCCAGGTGCTGATGGCCGTGAGCCTCACCCTGGCGTTCCTGTCGTGGATGACGGAGATGGTCATCGTCTTCCTGAAGGTGCTGCCCCTGGCGCTGTACGGCAGCATGTTCTGGGCGACCTTCTTCACCCTGGTGCGCGACACGTCCCGGGGGGAGCTGGAGCTGGACACGCCGGAGTTCATCGAGTTCTTCCGCGACGGCATCCTCCCCGGCCTCCGCGGGCTGACGGCCGCCACCCTCGTCTGGGTGCCGGCCATCCTCTACGTCGGCTTCCTGCGCCCGGGCAGCACCGGCTGGAGCACGCTCGGCCTCATCCTGACGGGGGACGTCACGCCCCAGGGGCTACTGGGAGACCCCGTGCTCTGGGGCCTGCTGGTGCTGGGCGTGGTGTGGCTGCCCCAGGCGCTCCTCGTCACCGCGGCGGGCATGCCGCCCACGGCCATCATCAACGTGCCCAGGGTGCTGCGCATGGTGCAGGGGCTCGGCCGCGACTACCTGCTGACCGCGGGCGTGCTCGCCCTGCTCGGCGCGGCGCACCTGGCACTGCACGCCGTGGCCTTCGGACTGCGGGCGCTGGACCTGTTCATCGTCTCGCGCGTGCTGGCGGAGGGCCTCACCCTGCTCGTCCCCTTCACCGCGGCGCACGTGCTGGGGTTGCTGCTGTACGTGCGGGGCGACTCGCTGGGCTACGGCGTGGACCGCGACTACCTGGAGCCCGTGCTGGGCAGCACCCGGCCCCGCCTGGCCGCCCCGCCCATGCGCGACGACGCGCCGTTTCCCGAGGCTCCCGAGGGCGCGACGCTGGTCGATGTCCCGGACGCCGACCAGCGCGCCGCGAGCGAGGGGCTCACCGCGCTGGCCTCGGCGGTGGAGGCGCGAGACGTCCCCCAGGCCATGGCCCTGTATGCGACGTTGAGAGGACAACCGAAGGCGCGTGTCCCTCCGGCGCACCACCTGTTCGTCGGACAGGCCGCGGCAGTGGAAGGAAACTTCCCACTGGCGGTACAGGCGTTGGAGTCCGCGGCAGATGTGGCGCCAGATGACCCCACCGCGCCCCGTGCGTTGGTACTTCTGGCGCGCGTGTTGGGCGAGCGGATGCAGGATGTGGGGCGCGCGGAGGAAGTCTATCGCTACGTGTTGCACCGCTATCCGGACTCGAGCGCGGCGCGCTTCGCACGAGAGCGCGTGGCTCCGTCATCCGACTGACACGGACATTGCAGTGCGCCTCCTGAGACACCACCTTGGGAGGCATCATGAATCGGGTGCGAGGGTTCTCATGGCTGGTCGGTCTCCTCTTCATCGCCGCGTGCGACGAGGCACCGCGGATGGAGCGTGGAGGTGACGACTGCCAGGCGGAGTTGGTGGCGTTGAGGGTGGAGGTGCTGAACGCGGAGGGGGCACGTGTGCGGGGGGCCACCGTCACGGCCACCAACACGGCGTCGAACGTGAGCATCACCGGTGTCACGGATGAGGACGGTGTCTCCACCGCCGTCAACGAGTCGCTCGCGCCCAGCCCGGTGCGCGTGGTGGCCAGCGCGGGCTCCAAGGTGTCGTCGCCCCAGCGCATCGAATGGACGTGCGACGCCTGCAACTGCACGCCGGAGCCGAGCACGCTGCGGCTCCAGTTGAACCCGTAGGGGCAGCCGGAGTGGGAAGCGCCAGGCTGGAGCCCGGCACGATGCGGCTCCCTCTGGCCCCGTAGACGCGCCCGGTGCCGCACTTCGTACCAGGGTGGTTGTGCTGGCCCCTCCGCCTGGGGTACTGCATTGCGTCATGCGCGACGCCCCCCTGCCCTCCCAGCGTCCGGCCTTCTCCGTCCACCGGGCGAGCCGCCAGTCGGGCGCCGCCCGCTCCGTGGCCTGCGGAACGTGTCCAGGCGGGCGGCGGGTTCCCACTCCACGAGGTAATGCTGGCTTGCTACCTCCAAGGTAGGCTCCCGGTCATCACCATGTCCGCAGACACCGTGGAACAGCTTCTCCTGTGCGCGCTCTCCGAGCTGACGGAGCGCTATGTCACCCACTCCCAGCCCGTGCCTGCTGGACTGCTGGAGGCCCTCGACGGGGACTCGCGGCGCGGGGCGCGTGAGCTCGCCCGCCGGATTCGGGGGCGGCAGGAGCGCAACCGCTCCGAGGGCCAGCGCCTGCGCCACCTGCTGAAGTTCGAGGTGGAGCTGTGGGAGCAGGGGCTCACGCACGTGGCGGGCGTGGACGAGGCGGGCATGGCGCCGCTGGCCGGCCCGGTGGTGGCCGCCGCGGCGGTGCTGCCGAAGGGCTACCGGCTGAAGGGGCTGGACGACTCGAAGAAGATTCTCGACGCGGAGAAGCGCGAGGAGCTGGCCGTGGCCATCAAGCGGGACGCGGTGGCGTGGGCGGTGGGCCGGGCGGAGGTGGAGGAAATCGACCGCATCAACATCTACCACGCGGGCCTGCTGGCCATGCGCCGCGCGGTGGAGGGGCTGGGGCTGAAGCCGGACTTCGTGCTGGTGGACGCACGGAAGATTCCGGAGTGCCCCTGCCCGCAGCGCGGCATCATCAAGGGCGACACGCTCTCCATGAGCATCGCCGCGGCCTCCATCCTGGCGAAGACGACCCGCGACAGGATGATGGCGGAGCTGGACACGCGGTACCCGGGCTACGGACTGGCGGCCCACAAGGGCTACCCGACGCCGCAGCACGTGCAGGCGCTGAAGGAGAAGGGCGTGCTGCCCATCCACCGCCGCAGCTTCGCGCCGGTGCGCGAGGCGCTCGGGCTGGGGCCTGCCTCCATGCCTTCCGCCGTGCAGACGGAGCTGTTCGCCGCTATCCCTACCGCGACGACGACCAAATCGTGAGCTCGGACCAGGACATCGACGGCTGGATGGCGGCGCGAGGCATCACCCTGCCCGAGGCCCGGGTCCGTGCCCGCGCGGTGCTGGAAGAGGTGGGACTCACCCGGCCCGGCAAGCAGCGCATGAGCGAGCCCAAGCTGCTCAAGGCGGCCGAGGTGCTGGACGGCCGCTTCTTCCCCGTGTGCGCCGATGGTGCGTGTCTCAAGGTGGCACAGGCGAGCGGCCGGGAGCCGCTGCGCGTGGAGCCCCGGAGCCACTGCGCGCGGTGTGGAGGCTCGGCCAACCGCCGCGCGGAGGTCGCCTTCGTGGAGAGCTGCCTGCGTCACGGCGTGCGCAAGGTGGTGGTTGTCGGCGGCTCGCCCGCGGTGCGCGAGGAGCTGGAGGAGAAGCTCGGGCACCAGATTGATTTGCGCATGGTGGACGGCACCGAGCGGCGCACGTCGGACCGGGCGCGGAGCGATTTGGACTGGGCGGACCTGGTGCTGGTGTGGGGTGCCACGGAGCTGCACCACAAGGTGAGCGGGCACTACACGCACGGGGGCCCGGCCTACAGCCACAAGGTGGTGCACGTGGTGCGCCGGGGCGTGGCCGCCCTGCTGGAAGAAGCCATGACGCACCTGGAGCGCTCTCGTTGAAGACTGAATTCATCCTCATCCGTCACGGCGAGACGGAGTGGAACTCCCAGAACCGGCTGCAGGGGCACCGCGACAGCGCGCTGAGCCGCGAGGGCCTGCGGCAGGCGGACGCGCTGGCCGCGCGGCTCGCGTCGGTGAGCTTCAGCGCGCTCTACAGCAGCGACCTGGGACGGGCCCTGGAGACGGCGCGGCGCATCGCCGCGCGCACGGGGCACTCCGTCGTCCCGGACACGCGGCTGCGCGAACGGGGCCTGGGCATCCTCGAGGGGCTGACGCGGGAAGAGGCCACCCAGCGCCACCCGGAGGCGTTCGCGGGCTACGTGGAGGGCGGTCCGGACTACGTCGTCCCCGAGGGAGAGAGCACGTCCCAGCGGCTGCGGCACGCGGTGGAGTGCCTGGAGGAGCTGGGGGCGCGCCACCGTGGTGAGCGGCTGGTGGCCGTGACTCACGGCGGCGTCCTGGGCCTGCTGTTCCGCCACAGCCTGGGGGTTCCGCACGGCATGCGGCGCGCCTTCTCCGTGCTCAACGCGGGGTGGAACCAGTTCGACTACCACGACGGCGGCTTCCGGCTGGTGACCTGGGGCGACATCACCCACCTGAAGGACGTCAGCCGCGACGACACGTAGTCGGCGCCGCGCCCCACCCTTCACGGGCGGGGCACGGCTTCGCTGGCTACAGCTCGCCCTGGAGCCGCGCCTGGGCCGGGGCCTCGGCGCGGGACGGCCGGGCCGGCTGGGCCTTCAACCACTGGCCGGCCTCTTCAATCGCGCCGGAAATCACCTCGGCGGCCCGGCGCACCTGCTCCGGCGTGTGCGAGGACATGACGAGCACGCGGAAGCGCGAGTCGCGCACGCGCACCGCCGGGTACTCCACCAGGTTGGCGGACACGCCGCGCTCGAGCACGAGCTTCGACGCCAGCCGCGCCACCTTCGGGTCTCCCACCGGCACGGGCACCACGTTGGAGGGCTCGCCCAGGCACTGGATGCCGCGCTCCAGGAAAGCCCCGCGCAGCGCCAGGCTGTTCTCCCGCGCCTTCGCGCGCAGCGCCTCGCCCTCTTCCGAGCGGACGATGCGCAGCGACTCCAGCACCACCGCCGCCTGGAGGGGCAGCAACGCGTTGGAGAAGATGTGCGGCCCACCCATGATTCGCACGAACTGGCGCACCGCGGGCGAGCGCGTCGCCATGAAGCCGCCGGTGGAGCCGAACGTCTTCGAGAAGGTCCCCACCACCAGGTCCACCTTCCCCAGCAGCCCCTGCACGCCCAGGCTGCCCGTGCCGCGAGGCCCCAGCGCGCCCAGGTCATGGGCCACGTCGACCAGCAGCGTGGCGTTGAACTCGTGGCAGATGGACTGGAGCTCCTCCAGCCGCGGCACGTCCGAGTCCATGGAGAACAGGCCCTCCGTGACGACCAGCACGCCGTTGCGCGTGTCGCGGGCGCGAATCTCCTGCAGCTTGCGGCGCATGGCGCGGTTGTTCAGGTGCGGCACGCGGCTCACGTTCTGCGTGGCGGCGGCGGCCCCCTGCTGCAGCGACTGGTGCGACAGCGCGTCCATCACCACATGGTCATCCGGACGCACCAGCCCGGAGATGGCGCCGAAGCCCGCGCTCCAGCCCGTGGAGAACAGCACCACGTGCGGCATCTGCAGGTGCTCGGCGAGCGCCTTCTCCAGCATCAGCGCTGGCGGCGTGTTCCCCCCGAACATCGCCGAGCCCGCGCTGTGCAGTCCGTACTGCTCGATGGCCCGATGCCCCGCGGCCACCACCTCGGGGTGCGTGGACAGCCCCAGGTAGTCCTGTGAGCCGAAATTCAGACCCTGGTACGAGATGCCCCTCTCACAGCGCACACCACACTCCGCGGTGGGAGCTGCCTCCAGGCTCCGGGAGTATGGCCAGAGCCCTGCCTGTCGCCGCGACTCCTGCCACTGGAAGAAGGCTTCCGTCCGTCCCAGGAGGTCCGGCCCAGTGGGTTGGGTGTAATGTGAGATGAAGTGGGTGAAGAGGGGGGAGTCGAGCTGATCTCGGAAATCCATGAAGAAGCAGGTCCAGAGGGGGGAAGAAGGGAGACGGTGCTGGAAAGACGAGCCGTAGAGCGCTCAGGGGGGCAAGCGCGACCCCTGATGCCCTTGCATCTTTCCAGTGTCAACCTACCTACTCAGTCGGTCCTGCTGTATTCGTTTGTTACGATGAAACAAAATGTAATCAAAAGAAGGAATAGCGCGCCGGGAGTGAGACTCTTTCAGGTATTCCTGGCTCACATGTGACGTTTGGAACGCACATGCGAAGGCCCCGAGGCCGCCGTGTTCCTGGGCGACTCCGGGGCCTGTTGAAGCGCTCGGGCAGGGCCGCGTGGTGGCGCGGCCCCGCCCCCGGAGGCGGCGTTACTCGTCGTTCTGCCGGAGCGCGGCGAGGACGTTGAGGTCCTCCAGGGTGGTGGTGTCCTGGGTGGACTGCTTGCCCGCGGCGACGTCGCGCAGCAGCCGGCGCATGATCTTCCCGGAGCGCGTCTTGGGCAGCCCCTCGGCGAAGCGGATTTCATCCGGCCGGGCGATGGCGCCAATCTCCTTGCTCACGTGCGTGGCCAGCTCCTTCTTCAGCTCGGGGGAGGGCGCGTTGCCCTGCTTCAGCGTGACGAAGGCCACCAGCGCGGTGCCCTTCAGCTCGTCCGGGCGGCCCACGACGGCGGCCTCGGACACGCGCGGGTGCGCCACCAGCGCGCTCTCCACCTCCGCGGTGCCCAGGCGGTGGCCTGCCACGTTCACCACGTCGTCCACTCGGCCCATCAGCCAGAAGTAGCCGTCCAGGTCCGTGCGAGCGCCGTCGCCGGTGAAGTACTTCCCGGGCAGCTCGCTGAAGTACGTGCGCACGTAGCGCTCGGGGTCGCCGTACACCGTGCGCAGCATGGAGGGCCACGGCCGGGTGACGAACAGCAGGCCGCCCTGCCCCTTCGGCACCGGGTTGCCCTGCCGGTCCAGAATCTCCGCGTGGATGCCAGGCAGCGGCAGCGTGGCCGAGCCGGGCTTGGTGGGCGTGGCCCCCGGCAGCGGCGAAATCATGATGGCGCCCGTCTCCGTCTGCCACCACGTGTCCACCACGGGGCACCGGTTGCCGCCGATGACCTCGCGGTACCACATCCACGCCTCGGGGTTGATGGGCTCGCCCACGCTGCCCAGCAGCCGCAGCGAGGACAGGTCGTGCTTGCGCGGGTGGTCTTCCCCCAGGCGCATGAAGGCGCGGATGGCGGTGGGCGCGGTGTAGAGGATGGTCGCCTTGTAGCGGGCGATGATTTCCCAGAAGCGGTCCGGCCCCGGCTGCGTGGGCGCGCCCTCGTAGAGGACGGTGGTGATGCCGTTCATCAGCGGGCCGTAGACGACGTAGCTGTGCCCCGTCACCCAGCCCACATCCGCGGTGCACCAGTAGACGTCGTCCTCGCGCAAATCGAACACCCAGCGCGTGGTGAGCGACGTCATGACGGCGTAGCCGCCCGTGGTGTGCAGCACGCCCTTGGGCTTCCCGGTGGAGCCGGACGTGTAGAGGATGAACAGCGGGTGCTCGCTCTCCACCCACTCCGGCTCGCACACGTCGGACTGGCCCTTCACCAGCGCGTCCCACGCCAGCAGCTTCGGCCCGGACAGCGCCAGCGAGTCACCCGTGCGCCGCAGCACCACCGCCTTCTCCACGGTGGGCATGTTGGGGAGCGCCGCCTCCACGTTCTTCAGCAGCGGCACCACCGCGCCCTTGCGCCAGCCGCCGTCGGCGGTGAGCAGCACGCGGGCGCCCATGTCGTTCATGCGCTCCTGGAGCGCCTCGGCGGAGAAGCCACCGAACACCACCGAGTGCACCGCGCCGATGCGGGCACACGCCAGCATGGCCACCGCGGCCTCGGGCACCATGGGCAGGTAGATGCCCACCCGGTCTCCCTTGCGGATGCCCAGGGACTTGAGCCCGTTGGCCAGGCGGTTCACCTCGGCCGCCAGCTCACCGTACGTCAACCGCCGCCGGTCTCCGGGCTCGCCCTCGAAGAGGATGGCGGGCTTGTCGCGGCGCTTGTCGAGGTGCCGGTCCAGGCAGTTGTAGGCCAGGTTGGTGCGGCCCTCGACGAACCAGCGCGCGTGCGGTGGCTTCCAGTCCAGCACCGTCTGGAAGGGTTGCTTCCAGAACAGCTCCTCGCGGGCCCGGTCTCCCCAGTACTTGTCGGGGTCCTTCGCGGCCTCGTCCCAGAGCCTCCGGTAGTCCTCCATGCCGCGCAGGTGGGCCTGCCGAGCAAAGGCCTCGGGGGGCGGGAAGACGCGTGTCTCCGTCAGGACCGATTGAATCTCATGCTGCTTTTCAGCCATGGGCTCCTCCGAGGAAGGACAACCGCCCCTCTCTTCTAGGAACCCGCGAGCCCGGGCTCAAGCCTACAAGTCACAGGGCTTCGAATCCTTGACGGCTTCATAGCGCATCCACAGCTCACACACGCACGTGTCCGGGCGCTGGGCCTCGTAGCGCACGCGCAGCTCGCCGTTGAACTGCGTCTCGCACCGGGTGGTGCCTTCCAGGTGGATGTTGACCTGGTCGAGCAGGCACGCCTGGTCATTCACCGTCGCGACGGCGTTCACCACGCTGCCGTCGATGGAGAAGTCGTCCCCGCCCTCGAGAAAGTAGCCGGTGAGGCGGCTGTCCAGCAGGTCGAGGTCCATGCTGACGACGCGGCCGGTAATCTGGAGGGTGCCCTGGAACTGGTCCCGGTTGGACTCCGCGAGCCCACACTCGTCGCGGAAGACCTCGACGGGGGTGAGCACGTAGTCCCCCTCTTCCTGGGGGTAGGGCAGGCAGCCCGCCATGCCGACCACGAGCAGGGCGGGAACGAGGAAGCGGAAGCGTCTCGGGGTGGACACGGCGCGCACCATACCCCACGGCCTGCATTGGGTGCAGTGCGTCGTGGCGGGCGCGGTTAGACTGCGGGCCATGTTCGACCACGGCACCATCCTCTCCGACTACCTGGCCTGCAAGCGGACCGGGCAGCGTCGGAAGCTGTAGGGAGCGGCGCGCCCGGATGCACTACGCACTCGTCCTGCTCGCCCTCGGGGCGCTGCTGGCCCTGCACGAGCTGGGGCACCTCGTCGCCGCGCGGCTGCTCGGCGTGCGGGTGCCGCGCTTCGTGCTGGGCTTCGGTCCTCCGCTGGTGTCCTTCCGCCTGTGGGGGACGCAGTACATGGTGGCCGCGATTCCGCTGGGGGCCACGGCGCATGTGCAGGGGCTGAACCCGCACCGCGCGGACGCGGAGGAAGCGGGCAGCTTCCGGGTGCTGGGCCCGCTGCGGCGCATGCTCATCATCCTGGCGGGGCCGCTGGCCAACTACCTGCTGGCGCTGGGCATCCTGTTCGCGCTGTACACGTCGGGCACGCACGTGGTGGTGCCGCTGACGGTGGGCACGGTGCAGCCCGGCTCGGAGGCGGCGCGAGCGCAATTGCTGCCGGGAGACCGCATCGTCAGCGTGGCCGGGCAGCCGCCGCGAAACTGGTCGGAGTTCGTGGAGAAGGTGGCGGAGTCGCCGGGCCGCACGCTGGAGCTGGGCGTGGAGCGGCATGGCGAGCAGCGCACGGTGCAGGTGCGCCCACGTCCGGACGAGCGGGGCACGGGCCGCATCGGTGTGAGCCAGCAGTACGTGTACCGCACGCACGGCTCGGGCGAGGCGCTGGGCCACGCCTTCGCGCACACGGGCAGCGTGGCCACCGAGGGCCTGGGAATGCTCGTGCGGCTGGTGAGCGGGCCGCATCACGAGGACATGGAGGGGCCCGGGGCGCTGATGCGGCAGGAGTCCTCGGATGCGAGGGCGTCGGGGATGGACTCGGTGCTGAGGGCGCTGGTGGCAGCGTCCGTGGCGCTGGCGCTCCTGACGATGCTCCCCGTGCCCGGACTGGATGGCGGCCGGGTGGTGCTGCTGCTGGTAGAGGCGGCGAGCGGCCGGAAGCTTCCCACGCGCGTGGAGACGGTGGCGCAGACGGTGGGCTTCCTCGCCATCGCCGCGGTCATCCTGGCCATCGCGGGCATGGAGATCCGCCGGGCACTGCCGGTGCGCCCGGCCCCCGCGCCGGCACAGGTGGCGGGCTCGGGACCCGCCGTACCGGTGGCGCCGGCCGGAGCCCCCACGCCCGCAGTGAGGACCACGCCGGGGACCGCCACCGCGCCGGCAGCACCCGCGCCCGGTGCTCCGGGGGTGGCCGCGCGGCCGGCGGTGGCCCCCGCTTCGGATGCGGGGACGGCTGTGAGTGTCGCTGCGACACCGGATGCCTCGACACCAGCGCAAGCGGTGGCCCCCACCTCGGATGCGGGGACTGTCGCGAGCGTCGTCGCGACACCGGACGCCTCGACACCGGCGCAGGCAGTGGCCCCCGCCCCGGATGCGGGAACAGTCGCGAGTGGCGCCGCGACAGCGGATGCCTCGACACCGGACCAGGGCAGCCAGCCTCCGGCGACGGCGGCCGACCCGCCGCCGTAGCGTCAGCCGCGGGCGCTCCCTTCCCTGGAACCTCCGCACCTCCCCGGCTGTCCAGGAGCCTGGCGGGCAAAGGAAGTCGTCCGCGAGACGTCCCCCCTCACTTCGAGGGGCGACGGCCGGTGAAGGGACCTATGCTTCAGCGCGTGACGAGCACCAAGCCGAGCGGAGGGCTGTACTGCGAGCTGTACTGGGGCACCAACCTGTCCGAGGCCTGGAGCTACGGCCCCGAGCAGGCCAGCGTCCACGCCGCTCCGGACGAGAAGGCCCCGATGCCGCTCTACGGCTTCACGCTTCCGGAGGAGCCCTTCCTCCTGGCCGAGCGCACCGAGCGCGGCTG
Organism: Pyxidicoccus trucidator; assembly: GCF_010894435.1. NCBI lineage: Bacteria > Pseudomonadati > Myxococcota > Myxococcia > Myxococcales > Myxococcaceae > Pyxidicoccus > Pyxidicoccus trucidator. Next base: position 367,483 of record NZ_JAAIXZ010000011.1, read on the forward strand.
GCGCATCCATCTGCCCCCCGCCGTGCGCACGGAGCGCAAGGTGCGCGGTGACGTCTTCGGCACCATCCCCGAGACAGCGCTGCGCAGGCAGGATGGCCGCACCTCCGTGGAGCTGGCCGACGGCATGACGCTGCGCCTCTCCGAGGGACACCTCTCCCTGGTGGTGCAGGACTCCGTGGTGAAGGAGCGCGTGGGCCGGCTCCAGTGGAAGGACTTCGGCTGGCTCGTGATTGTCAGCGCCCTCTTCCTCAGCCTGCCGGTGGGCTTCCTCATCGCGGGCCCGACGCCGGAGCGCAAGGCCGAGGCCAACGCGCGCGCCCTGAAGATGGCGGCCGAGAAGGAAGCCGAGCGCCGCAAGGCCCTGGGTGTGGACACGCCAGCGCGCCCGCTCACCGACACCGAGCGCGCCCAGCAGGCGGATGGCGGCACCAACACCAACCTCCCCGGCTTCTTCCGCGTGCGCTGAGGTCAGGGCCCCAGGCCCACCCAGACCTCGCCGTCCTCGAAGAACTCCTTCTTCCAGATGGGCACGTCCTGCTTGAGCCGCTCAATCGCGTGCTCACAGCCGCGGAAGGCCTCCTTCCGGTGGGGTGCCGCCGCGGCGATGACCACGGCCAGCTCCCCCGGCACCAGCGTGCCCACGCGGTGGACGATGGCCAGCCGCGTCCCGGGCCACTGTGACGCCACCTCCGCGCCAATCTCCGCCAGCTTCTTCTCCGCCATGGGCGCGTAGGCCTCGTACTCCAGCCGCAGCACGCGCCGGCCCTTCGTCTGGTTGCGCACGGAGCCGCTGAACGTCACCAGCCCGCCGTACGCCTCGCCGCCCACCGCCTCCACCACGTCCTCCAGCCGCAGCGGCCGGTCCACCACGGAGAACAGCCCGGGCGAGCCACCCGCCACCGGCGGAATCAGCGCCACCTCCGCGCCCGGGCGCACCGGCGCCTCCGGGCCCACGAACTCCTGGTCCACCGCCACGCGCAGGTGCGGCAGCAGTGGCGCCAGCGCCGGGTGCCGCTCGGTGAGCAGCCGCAGCACGTCCCTCACGAGCGCGCCCTCGGGCACCTCCAGCACCGCGCGCGCACCACCCGCGCGCTCGCGGGCCGCGGCGAAGAAGAGGACGGTGACACTCCCGCTCCCGCTCAACGCGAGACCTCCCGCGCGCCGCGCAGGGAGACGCGCCCCTTGAGCCGGGCCCCGCCCTCCGCCAGCGAGAGGTCCAGGAACGCCGAGTCCAGCGGCGTGAGCTGCTCCAGCAGCGCCCCGGTGAAGGCCTGCGCCGCGTCGAGCTGCCCCGAGGGCACGCCCGGCACCTCCTCCGGCGCCTGCAGGTCCGCGCGCAGCTGCCCCAGGTCCAGCATCACCGACACGTGCCCCGCGCCGAACGCCTGGCCGCCGAAGCGCTCGCGCAGCGCCGTGCCCACGTCTCCGCGCGGGCGCCCCTCCAGCTGCTCGCCGGCCAGCAGCGTGGCCCGCTGCGCGGTGATGCGCAGCTCCACCGGCTGCTCCCGTACCTTCGTCCGGTAGAGCACGCCGTCCGGCAGGCTCTGCGTGGTGAAGCCCAGGGACAGGTCCTGGAGCTGCTTGTCGACGAGCCCCCGCACCGCCTCCGCGGAGGTGATGCCCGCCTCCACCACCACGGTGCCCTTGGGCTCCGGCCGCTTGTTGCGGATGAAGTTGCGGAAGAAGGCCGGCGCGTCGAAGTACACCAGCATCGCCACGTCGCCGCGCAGCGCCTTCAGCAGCGCCTCCGCGTCCAGGCCCTCCTGACGCCACAGCTCGAGCGTGCGCTCACGGCGCGGAGAGCCCGGCGAGCCGAAGGCCAGCTTCGCCAGCTCCTCGGGAGGCACGGACAGCTGCGCCGCCGCCATGGGGCCTGATGCCGCCTGCTCCAGCAGGGCCGACGCCGGAGCGCCCGCGCTCTGCCACAGCGGACGGGACGAGGCGAGGAAGCCATCCAGCTCCAGCTGCTCCGGCCCCACGCCCAGCGACGCGAAGAAGCCGCGCACGGGGCCCTCCTCCTCTTCCGGCTCCGGGCGCGCCCCCGAGTACAGGTACACGCTGCCCTCGGCCACCTTCCCGCGCAGCTCGCCCAGCAGCGGCTCCTCGGACAGACCGGGCCCGGTGAGCCCCATCACCGCGCGACGGGCGACTTCCGGGTCCGGGGACACCACGAGCTGCGCCTGCATCGGCTCGCCCTCCTCCGGCGCGTCCGGGCTCTCCGGCACGGCCAGGTAGAGGTAGCCCCGGTCCACGAACAGCAGCAGGGGCGGGCCACCGTCCCCGGGCACCACCCGCGCCGAGCCGTCCTCCTGGGGCAGCACCCGGTGGCCCGCTTCCTCCAGCTCGCGCACCACGGCGTCCATCGCCTCGGCCGGCTCCTGGATGCCCAGCAGCGCCACCACGCCGTCGAAGCCCGGCAGCAGGAAGAAGCCGAAGCCCTCTTCGGGGTCCACGACGCTGGGGCCGCCGTCCAGGCCGCGCAGCACCAGCGACACCAACGGGGCCTCCTCCAGCGAGCGCCGCGCGTTCTCCGGGCCGATGAGCCGCTCGTAGAAGTCCACCAGCGGCTCCACGCCGCCGCGCAGCCGGGGCATCCACAGCGCCGTCTGCGCGCCCGCGGGCACCGCGCGCAGCACCGGCCGGGGCACCACGGACAGCTGGACGCGGCCGACCTCCTCGCCCTTGTGCAGCGCGCGCACGGTGTACGCGCCCGGCCGCGCATAGGCATGGGACAGCCGCGCGGCCTGCTGGAGCGCGGTGCCGTCACCCAGCTCCCAGGTGACGGCCTCCGCGCCCTCCTCGCGCGAGCCGAGCTCCACCGGCACGCCCGCCTCCACCGTGCGGTCCTGACCCAGCTCCGGCCGCACCGCCCGCTTGCAGCCGGAGGCCCCAGGGCCCACGGCGGCAGTCAGCAGCAGGAGCGCGACCAGCGGGACGGAGGGGCGTGGGGCAAGCGGCATGAGCCGCTTAGTAGTCCAGGGCCAGTCCGAACATCCAGCGCCGGCTCGACAGGTTGAGCCCGCCCGCGCCGAAATTGTTCACATCCGCGTACGTGTACTCGGCGAAGAGGTAGCTGTGGTTCACCCCGAGGTCCGAGTCGAAGTCACGTGCGAAACGCGGCTCCAGCACGTCGAGCATGAAGGCCAAGCCGCCGGTGGCGCCCCAGCCCCACTTGCCGCCGGAGCCCTTGTTGCCGCCCACCGTCTCGGTGGAGCTGCCCTTGGTAATCCACCACGGCGTGTAGATGAGGCCCAGCTTGCCGTACGGCACCAGGGGGATTCCCCACTCGAAGGCGGCGTAGTCGAACTTGTAGAAGGCGTTGACGCCCAGCGGGATGACCTTGATGGCCGTCTGCTCCCCCGCCGCGGCACCGCTGGCCAGCCTCGCGGGCGCGAACTTCTCCCCGTAGCCAGCGGACAGCCCGATGCCCGCCGTGCCGAAGCCCTGGTAGAAGTAGCGCTGCAGCTCCGCCTCGAACAGCAGCAGCGAGGCATCACCGAAGGTGTCCTTGTACGGCGTGCCGTTGAGCCCCTCCTCCTCGTCGACGAGCGGCCTGTACCCGCCCAGCCGGAACGCGACTCCGCCCGTGCGCGGCGACTGCAGCGACACTTCCTCCTCCACCACCGCTGAATCCTGTCCCCATGCGGGAAGCGCGGCCAGGAGCGCCGCGAAACCGAGGGCCGTTGCCCGACTCATGACTGCTTCCTCCTCGACAACCAGAACCCCAGGGCGGCCAGCACCGCGCCACCCGCGATGCCTCCGCCCGTCGCGCCACACCCGCCCGTCTCGTCGCCACCCGCGCCCAGATAGCCCCCGTAGAAGCCATTGCTCGCGACAGGCGTGCCCTCGCTCGGGTCCGACGGCTCGCTGGCGTTCTTCGCCACGTCCGTCGCCACCGCGACGACGCGATAGGTCACCCCGTTCTCCAGTCCCAACAGCTCCGCGGTACCCTCGGTAGACGTCGTCTCGTCGCTGGACACCTCGGTGCCGACCCCGCCGTCGGCGTCCAGCGGATAGGCGGACACCTTCACGGTGGTGTCACTCTCCGCCGTCACGGTGACGCCCAACGCCGAGTCGCGCGCGGACACAGCGGAGATGGCGGGCTTGGGAGGCGCCTTGGTGTCGAAGCGCAGCAGGGGGGCCGTGCTCACCTTGACGGACACGTCGCAGGCGGTGGGGTTCAGGGCGTTGGCCACGAAGGTGGCGCCACAGACGCGCATCGTCTGCTCCACGCTGGCGGTCTCACACGTCCCCGTGCCGCCATCCGTCCCCGAGAAGATGGGCAGGCGGCTCACGTCGATGGAGCGCACCACGGTGCCCGGGGTGCTGACGTTCGCCTCCGGCACGTCCTCCAGCACGTAGTCGCCAGTCGCGGGCTCTTCCCTACAGGAGCCGGACGTGGTGACCCAGAGCTGCAGCGGCTCACAGGCCACCCCCGCGAAGGTCCAGTCCAGGTCCAGGTCCCGGTCGCAGTCCAAGCTGTTGAGGCCGAGGGGCTGGTTGGTGGTGGGAGTGTTGTTGACCGTCAGGGTCAGGGTCTGCCCCAGGGCGGTCGACGCGAAGAGCAGGAGACCAACGAGTAGGAAACGCATGGGTACGCGCACGCTAGCAAGCGGGAGGCCACCCACAACCCCTTCCTGGCTGGCCTGTTTCCCCTCGGGGGGAGCCCCCCGCCCCGCCAAACAGGCAAGGCCGTGAGCGGGGGTTTGCCATTTTGTCAGGCGGGGCGCTCGGCGAGCTTCAGCCCGGCCTCCACCAGGTTGAGGCCGGCGCCCCGGCTGGCGTTGTCCACGGCGGCGAAGAGCGTCACCCACTCGGGGGCCTGGGGGAAGGCCCGCACCCGGCCCACGTGCACGGCGGGGTCCGACATGACAAGCATGGGCATGGGGTAGATGCGCTCGCCGGGGGCGTCCAGCACCTTGAGGGCGGGCGACGTCTTGAGGGCGGCGCGCACCTGCTCCACCGGGCCGGCCTTCTTGAGCTGCACGTTGAGGGTGATGCCGTGGCCGTGGAAGGTGGGCACCTGCACCGCGGTGCCGGCGATGACGGGCACCTCGCCTCGGGAGGAGAACAGGCGCGCGGCCTCGAGCGTCCAGCCGCCCTCCTCCTCCGTCCAGGGCGAGTTCACCATGAAGCCGCCCACCTGGGGCACCAGGTTGAAGCCCACGCGGTGGGGGAAGGCCTGGGGCTCCGGCTCGCGCCCGGAGAGCAGGTCCGCCGTCTGCTTCTCCAGTTCCGCCACCCCGCGCACACCCGCGCTGGACACGCTCATCATCGCCGTCACCTGCGCGCGCACCACGCCGAAGGCCCGGCGCAGCGGCTCCACCACGTGCACCACGGCCGAGGTGACGGCGCCCGGCAGGCACACCACGCGGCCCTTGAAGGTGAAGCCGGCGCCCAGCGCCTCGGCGTTGAAGCCCGGCAGCACCAGGGGCACGTTGCCGTCGCTCCGGAAGGCGGAGCTGGCGTCCACCACCCACGCGCCCGCGGCCTGCGCGGCCGGCGCCAGCGTGCGCGACGCCTCGGCCGGCGTGGCCAGCAGCACCAGCCCCAGCCCCCGGAAGGCTTCCGGCGTGGCCCGCTCCACCTCGAGCGAGTCCTCGCCGTACTCCACGTCGAGCCCCTTCGAGCGCTCGGAGCCGAAGGCACGCACGCGCTCGGCGGGCACGTCCTGCGCGTACAGCGCGGCCAGCGCCTCGCGGCCCACCACGCCGGTGGCACCCACCACGCCAATCTTCAGGTCGTCTCTCATGGCGCGTCCTTTACGTCACCGCGCACGCGCGGGCGAGCGCCGCGAGGGCAGAGCGTCAGTCTTCCTTCAAACGCGCCGTCGGCGCCGGCCCGGGCAGCGGGGGGAACTTCGGGTTGCGCTCCGGCTCGGAGGCGCGCACGTAGTGCGGCTCCAGCGCGAAGAGCGCCTGCAGCGAGCGCTCCTCCGGGAAGCGCACCAGCCGCGCCAACTCCACCGCCGAGGGGAACGCCGGCCCCGCCAGCAGCCGCTGGGGCGCCACCCCGTGCGACTCCAGCGCGGCGCGGTAGTCCGTCAGCGCGGGCCCCAGCGCCAGCGCGCGGGGCTCGGCGGCCAGGCGCGCGGCCACCTCCTGGGGGGACATGGCCGTCTCCGGCTCCAGCGCCTCCACCGTCCCGCCCCGCCGCACGTACGCGCCCAGGTACAGGTCGTCCCTGCGCGCCACGGCCAGGCAGTACAGCGGCACGTCCTCCGGGCCCTCCAGCGCCACCGCCGCCAGCGACGACGCCCCGGCCACCTTGAGTCCCGTCGCGTACGCCAGCGACTTCACCGTGGCCAGGCCGATGCGCAGCCCCGTGAAGGAGCCTGGGCCCAGGCCCACGGCCAGCCCCTCCAGGTCCGCCAGCTTCACGCCATGCCGCGCGAGCAACTCCCCCACGACGCCGGGCAGCGCCTCGCTCTGCTTCTGGGGCGGACCCACCACCACGTGCTCCAGCACGCGCAGGCTTCCGGAGGGCCCTCGCTCGGACGGCTCACGCTCCACCAGGGCGAGCGACAGGGTCAGCGTGGAGGTGTCCAGCGAGAGGAACATGGGCCCGCTCCCTACACCGGCACGGCCCACGATGCCCGGGGAATCTCCGAGACGGGCGTCTCGCAGCGGTACAGCCGCACCCGCGTCACGCCCTTGTCCAGCATGCCCAGCTTCGCCGCGGCGGCCTTGGACAGGTCGATGATGCGCCCCTCGATGAAGGGCCCCCGGTCATTCACCCGGACCTCCACCTGCTTGCCGTTCTCCATGTTCACCACGCGCAGGCAGGAGCCGAAGCGCAGCTTGCGGTGCGCGGCGGTGAGGGCGTTCTGGTTGAACTTCTCCCCGCTCGCGGTGGGGCGGCCGTGCAGGCCCGGGCCGTAGAAGGAGGCCAGTCCCTCGCCCACGTAGGTGCGCGGCATCTGCTCGCGCTTCGTCACGCCCGACGAGCCGGTGGACGTCGGGGTCTGCCGCGCGGACGTCGTCTCCGGCGGCTGGGGCTTCGCGGCGCGAGGGGCGCATGCGCCGAGCATGCTCAACCCCAGGATGAAGGCGACGGCGCTTCCTCGCATGGCACCTCTAGCGCATGACGTCGTTGGACACGGCGAGCAGCATCAACATGATGAGCAGCGCCAGGCCCACCATGTTGGCCACCTCGCGAACACGAACGGGAATGGGGCGGCGGCGAATTCCCTCCCACGCGGCGGACAGCAGGTGGAAGCCGTCCAGCACGGGAATGGGCAGCAGGTTCATCACTCCCAGATTGATGGAGATGATGGCCATCAGGTGGAGGAAGCTGTCCAGGCCCTGCTCGGCGCTCTTGCCCGCCAACTGGTACATCATGATGGGCCCGCCCACGGTGTTCAGCGGCACTTTGCCCACGAAGAGCCCGCCGATGACCTTCACCATCTGCCCGACGATTTTCGGGACGATGAGCGCCGCTTCCTTGAAGGCCGCGCCCGGGCCCAGGTGCACCGTCACCTCGTCCAGCACGGGCGAGTCCGCGGCCGTCAGCCCCCAGTTGAGCACGCCCAGCGCCACCGCCTTGGTCGGCGTGCCTGTGCGGTCCACCGTCTCCAGCGGCGCCTGCGCCAGCTTCTCCGTGCGCTCGCCGCCCGCGCCGCGCCACGACAGCGTGAAGGGCTGCTCCTTCATCGCGTTGAGCTTCGTGGCCAGCTGGTGGAAGGACAGCAGCGGCTCCCCGTTGATGGAGACGACGCGGTCCCCCGGCTGGATGCCGGCCTTCTGGGCTGCGCTGCCCGGAGCCACCGTCGCCAGGTAGAGGTCCACGCCCTCGGCGCCGAGCGCCGCCATGCCCTCGCCCGCCTGCTTGGGCACCGTGAACTGGAGCACCTGGGGAACGCGCCCCGTCACCGCGCCCGCCTGCACCGGGTCCAGGCGCCGCACGGTGAGCTGCAGCGGCGTGCCCTCCGGGTGCTTGTTCACCGCCTGGTGCAGCCGCGCCTCGTCCTTGATGCCCACCCCATTGACGGAGAGGACGCGGTCGAAGGTGCGCAGGCCGGTCTGCTCCGCGACGGAGCCCCGGGGCACGCCCACCAGCGCCGGCCGGGACACCGGCTCCACGCCGATTTGGCCGCGCTCCACCGTGTCGATGGGCGACGACTCGACGTGCTTCACCGGCGTCACCTGCAGGGTGAGCTGCTTGCCATCCCGGTCCACCACCACGGGAACGGGCCGCTCGAAGCGCCCGACGAAGGCGTCGCGCATGTCGTCGAAGGTGCGCACCTCCACGCCATCCACGGCCAGCACCCTGTCACCGGGGCGGATGCCGGCGGCGACGGCGGGCATGCCCGGGTTGACGTTGCCCACCAGGGTGGAGGTTGCCTGGTGCGGGCCCAGGTAGACGAAGAAGTAGATGAGGACCGGGAAGATGAGGTTGAAGGCCGGCCCGGCCAGGACGATGAGCCCGCGCTTCCAGGGGGGCTGCGCGAGGAACCCGCGGCTGGCCTCCTCCGGGCTGAGCTCCTCGTGGGGCAGGTCTCCCGCCATCTTCACGAAGCCGCCCAGGGGCAGCAGGGCAATCTGGTACTCCGTCTCGCCCCTGGTGAACCCCATCAGCTTCGGACCGAAGCCGATGGAGAACTTGAGGACCTTCACCCCACAGGCCTTCGCCACCAGGAAGTGGCCCAGCTCGTGGACCGTGACGAGCACGCCCAGCAACAGGATGAAGAACCCAGCGTTTTGGACGGTCTGGAGCATGGGCGCAACAGTAATCGTGGGCGCCCGGACGGACAACGCACATCGCGGCCCGCCAAGCAGGCAGGCGGGCGGAAGTGCGCGGAGTTACGGGAGGAGGCCGCGCACGAACTGCACGTAGACGAACACCAGGGGGGCGTTGAACAACAGCGCATCGATGCGGTCCAGGACGCCGCCGTGCCCGGGGATGAGGAAGCCCGAGTCCTTCACGCCGTAGGCCCGCTTGAGCATGGACTCGCACAAGTCCCCGACGGGGCCGAGGATTCCGCCGGCCACGCCCAGCAGCACACAGTCCCACACGGTGAAGACGGGGAAGAAGCCCGCCTTGGCGATGAACATGCCGCCCACCGAGCCGACCATGCCCCCGAAGAACCCCTCCCACGTCTTGTTGGGGCTCACCTCGGGGTAGAGCTTGTGCTTCCCCAGGAAGCGGCCGAAGAAGTAGGCGGCGGTGTCGTTGGCCCAGGTGATGACCAGCGCACAGATGACCCACGCCAGGCCATCGTCAGGCAGCAGGCGCAGGGCGGACAGGGCGGTGAGGCCCACCGCGCCGTACAGGAAACCGTTGACCAGGTGGGCGGTGCGCGTGGGGGCCTCGGCCAGGGGGCCCTTGAAGAGGTGGTAGATCCACGCGAAGAACGAGAACGCCACCGTCAGCCAGAAGGCCGTCTCGCCCGTGCGGGCGGCGTCCCTCAGCGGAAGGAAGGGCAGCACCGCGGCGGTGAGCATCCCCACCCAGGCGGCCACCGTCAGCCGCTTCTGGACGATGAGGTAGTACTCCCCCACGCAGGCGGCAGCGGCCAGGGCCAGCAGCCCGGCGCTCCAGATGCCGCCCAGGTAGAGCAGCAGCAGCACCAGGGGCAGCAGGGTCACTGCCGAGACGGCGCGGATGACGAGGTTTCGGTTCTTGTCGTTCAAGCCTTGGCCCGCTGGGGAGGATCCTCCCGCTTCACCTGGGCGGAAGTGAGTCCGAAGCGCCGCTCACGCTGCTGGAACTGCGACACGCAGCGGAGGAACTCCTCGGTGCGGAAGTCCGGCCACAGGGCGTCCGTGAAGCACAGCTCCGCGTACGCCACCTGCCAGAGAAGGAAGTTGGACACGCGCTGCTCGCCGCTGGTGCGCACCACCAGGTCCAGCGGCGGCAGCCCGTTCGTCCAGAGGAACCGCTCGAAGTCCTGCTCCTCGACGCGGCCCGCGGTCAGCTCGCCCTTGGCGATGGCCTCGGCCATGCGCGTGGCGGCGTGGAGGATTTCCTCACGCCCGCCATAGGACAGCGCCAGCGACAGCACCATGCCGGTGTTGTGCGCCGAGTCGGCGATCAGCCTGTCCAACGGCTCGCGCACGTAGCGGGGCAGCCGCTCCACATCGCCCACGGCGTTGAGGCGGATGCTGTTGTCGAGGATTTCGGGGCGCTCGCGCTCCAGGTAGTCGCGGAGCAGCTCCATGAGGCCGGCGACCTCGTCGGCGGGACGGGCCCAGTTCTGGGAGGAGAAGGCGTAGAGCGTGAGGGCCTGGATGCCCAGACGGCGCGCGGTGCGGGTGACCTCGCGCACGCTGGCACTGCCCTCGCGGTGGCCCTCCAGCCGCGGCAGGCCCCGGGACTCCGCCCAGCGGCCGTTGCCATCCATGATGATGCCCACATGACGAGGCACAGGCCGGGACTTCACCTGAAGCTCGAGGGCGGATACCGCGGAGGGGCGTTCCATTGAGCCGCGCACCCTATCGACGCCGCCGCGCTGCGTCCACGGGCGCGTGGCCCAACCGTCACTCGGGGGCCCTGGCCGGTCGCTCGGTGGGGGTGAGCGGCGGAGCGGCTTCGAGGATGTGGGGCGGAGTAGGCACGCGCCTGTTCAGTAGCTGGGCCAGTCGGGCTTGACCACCTCGATGGAGCTGTCGAGCCACGAGGCATATGCAGCCTCGTCGGCGATGGAATACGGCTTGCCGTAGGTGCGCGCGAAGTGCTCGGCCCAGTGCGGCTGCGAGCCGTCCACGTCGGTGAAGTTGTACTCGCGCGCGAGGTCCCAGGAGGCGAAGACACGGCCGGCCTTCGCGCCCACGTTCGGATCTGCGGCGAGCGCGGCGACGGCGCGCCCCACGAAGAACGGAGTCTCCGAGCAGATGAAGTCAGGCATCACCTTCGCGCCGTCGCGCCAGTTCGCCTCCGTCACGCCGAAGTGCTCCAGCATCTCCTCCGAGCGCAGGAAGCCGGGCGTCACGGCGAGCGCGGTGACTTTCGTGCGGCGCAGCTCCCGGGACATGCCGAAGGCCAGGCGGATGACGGTCATCTTCACCAGGTCGTACCAGAGGCTTCCCCGGTAGCCGAAGTGGTTGCCGTCGGTGACTTCGACGATGAGCCCCTGGTTCTTCTCCACCATGAGCGGCACGGCATGGCGGTTCGTGAGGAGGTGCGTGAAGACGGCGCGCTCGAACATGAGCTGCCCCTTCGCGGCGGACTGCTTCCAGAAGGGAGGGCCGAACTCGACGAGCTGCTCACCGCCCCAGATGTCATTCACCAGGATGTCCAGCCGGCCCTGCTCGCGGCGGATGCGTTCGACCAGGGCGATGACTTCTTCCTCCACGGAGTGGTCCACGCGCACGGCGATGCCACGGCCGCCGCGTGCGTCGACCAGCTCCGCCGTTTCGTCGATGGTCTCCGGGCGATTGGGGCCGGAGGCAGGCCGCCCCCGGGCACTGCGCCCCGTGCAGTACACGGTGGCACCGGCCTCACCAAGCATGGTGGCGATTCCCCTCCCCGCTCCACGCGTGGCTCCGGCGACGAGTGCGATACGGCCTTCGAGTGGCTTCATGGGCTCAAGCTCCTTGGGAACCGGGAGGTTCGCGATGGTGGTGCGAGCACCCTATGGAGGGAATCATGACATCTGCTGTCATGATTCCCGGCGTACACTCCGCGCTGGATTCGAGAGATGCGTGCCGACCGACTCGTCAGTCTGACCCTGCTGCTCCAGAGCCGTCCGAAGATGACGGCGGGCGAGCTTGCGCGTGAGCTCCAGGTGTCCGAGCGCACGATTCATCGGGACCTGGATGCGCTCTCCAGCGCGGGCGTGCCGGTGTACGCGACGCGTGGAGCGACCGGTGGAGTGGCGTTGATGGAGGGGTGGCGCACGCAGCTCACCGGGCTGACGCGGGCGGAGCTGCATGCGCTGGCGACGGTGGGGGCTCCGGGGGCGTTGGAGGACCTGGGGCTGTCGGCGCCACTGCGTACGGGCATGGTGAAGCTGGCGGCGGCGCTGCCGGCCATCCAGCAGCCCGCGCTGGAGTACGCGAGACAGCGGCTCCATGTGGACGCGTCCTCGTGGTTCGCAGAGCGCGAGCCCGTGCCCCACCTGGCCGTGCTGCGAGATGCGGTGTGGCAGGACCGCCGGGTGTCGCTGACGTACCGGGACTTCGAGGGCCAGCGCGGCAAGCGCGTGGTGGACCCATACGCGCTCGTCATCAAGGCGGACCGCTGGTACCTCGTCGCGGGGAATGGCGAGGAGCCGCGCGTCTACCGGGGCTCACGGGTGGAGGGAGTACGGTTGCTGTCGGAGACTTTCACGCGCCCGGCGCGGTTTGACTTGCCGGCGTTCTGGCGGCAGTGGTGCAAGCGGTTCGCGGAGAAGCGGGCGAGCTATGAAGTCACGCTGCGACTCACGGCGGAGGCAGAGGAGACGCTGAAGGGGATACGGCCTCCCGCCGACCGCGCGCGCTTCGAGGCGGCACCGAGGACGCGGGATGGCTTCAAGAACGTCACCGTGGACTTCGAGCGTGAGACGATTGCGGTGTCGCAGCTCTGTGAAGTGGGCGGCGGCTTCGAAGTGCTTGCGCCGGAGGCACTGCGCAACCGGTTGGTGAAGCTGGCAACCGGAATCCTGGCGACACACGGCCGCACAGCTTCGCGACGGAAAGCCAGACGGAAGGAGTTGGAGTAGCGACTGCCATCCAGACTCATGAGAGCCCGAGGAGCCCGGGCACTGAGCCCCTCGCCCCGCGTGGTAGAGTTGGATTGCATGGAAAGCGTCAATTTCTGGGGAATTTCCGCTCGCACCCTGCTCCTGGGCCTAGTCCTGGTGCTGCCGGGGCGAGCGTTCGCGCAGCGCTCCGCGCCCGCCGTACTGAACACTTCAGCCAAGGAAGACGCGCTCCAAGACCGCTTGCAGACAGCGGCGCGGCTCTACGAGGAACTGGAATACGAACAGGCCCTCGACGCGCTGGCACAGACGAAGACGCTGGCGAAGACGGACGACGAGCGGGCCCAGGTGGCGCTGTACGAGGGCGTCGTGCTGGCGGACCTCGGTCAGCGTCCTCGGTCGCTCACGGCCTTTCGCGAGGCCCTGTCCCTCAAGCTGGATGCACGCCTTCCGGTGAAGGTCTCCCCCAAGGTGGAGCGTGACTTCGAAGCCGTTCGCGCGGAGGTGCGCACCGAGCGAGAGGCTCAGGCCCGCGCGAAGGCGCAGCCCCTGCAACTCCCCCCTCCTCCCATGGACAGGCCGACCCTGCCCCCAACACGGGAACCGGAACGGGTTGCGGCGCCCAATCCCACAGCTCCCGAACCTGCCCCTGGAGTGGACCTGGGCGTGCCGTCGCTGAACGAGCAGCGAACCCGCCGTTTCCGCTCCCTTCCTACAATCCTGCTGGGAGCAGGCGTGGTGGCTGGAGGCGCGGGCAGCTATTTCGGCCTTCGCTCGCAGGGCAACATTCAGGACGCGCGCGCCGCCAGCCATACCGAGGATCAGCTCACCCGCCTGGATGAGGCGCGGGGACAGGCGCTCGCGGCCAACATCCTCTTCGGCGTCGCGGTCACCGCCGCCGCAGGCGCAGTCATCACCTGGTTCACCGGCGGAGAGACAGTGCACGAGGCGGAGGTGTCACCATGATTCGCGCAGCCGCCGCCCTCCTGTTGCTGCTGGGTATGTCCTGCACCGTGCCGAGCCTCGAGGAGCTTCATGGAGAGTGCGACAGTCCTCTCAACCCCGTCGAGGGCGCGGGGGGCGCGGCCGATGCGGTGCTGGGAGAAAACACATCGGCATGCCGGGCCGTGAAGCTGACCGTCAGCTATCAGGGTTTCCGTCCTGCCTGCGTGCGTGTGCTGGCTCGCGATGAGCATACGAGCCAGGAACTCTCCGCTCAGGTGGTGGGCCGTGGCGAGCCCACCGGTGGCGCGCTCATCGTGGCCGTGCGCCCACCGGCGGCGTGGGGCACCGAGGTCGAGGTGGAGGCCAGCGCCTTTGAGCGCACCTGCGACGCGCTGGATGGCAACCCTGCGGTGCTCCAGTCGGCGCGAGTCATCCTGAGGCAGGGAGGAGTGACCACTGCCGCACTGCAACTGACCGCGACGGACGAGGACCAGGACGGTTACGTGTCAGCACTCAGCGGCGGCACTGACTGCAATGACACGAACCCCACCATCAACCCGGGCGTGGCGGAAGAGCGCTGCAATGGGGTGGACGACAACTGCAACAGCCAATCGGACCAGGAGGAGCTCCGTCTGGGCCAGACCTGCACGGAAGGCGGCAGCTGTGAGGGCACGCGCCAGTGTGGCGACAACGGCGCGGTGGTCTGCTTCGTCACTGGTGCCAACACGCTGGCCTGGCCGGATGTGGACCGGGACGGTCACGGTGATCAGGACGCCTTCGCCGTGCCCTTCTGCGCCGGCGTGCCGGCTGGCTACGTCACTGGCCTGCATGATGACTGCGACGACGGAAACGCCACCGTGTACGCCGGCGCCCCGGAACTCTGCGATGGAAGGGACAACGACTGCGACGGACCGGGTGACGAGACTTTTCCACAGCTCGGAACGCCGTGCACCGACGTAGCCAGCCAGTGCGCGGGGGAGATGCGGTGCAATTCGGCCGGCACCGAGACCACCTGCGTGGTCTCCCAGCCGATTCCCGCCTGGTACCCGGACGATGACGGAGATGGATATGGCCAGAGTTCCGGGAGGCAGCAAACCTGTGCGCCTCAGGCGGGCTTTGCGCCTCAGGGAAGCGACTGCGATGACGGCAATCCCTTCACCCGCCCCAACGCCCCGGAGTTGTGTGACGGGCTCGACAACAACTGCGACAACCAGCCTGAGGCCGCTGCGGTCTGCCCCACCGGTGGACCCATCTGGGCACAGCGCACGGTGGGCTCAGGCGCCCAGGAGTGGCGATCCGTCTTCAGCGTGGTTCCCGGTGGCGTGGGAGTCGTAGGTTTAGTCGACGCCCGCGGCAGGCTGACGCCAGGAAGCAACACCTTCCAAACAACGACAACCGGCTGCACACCCACCAACAGCGGCTGGAACACCTTGTGGGTAGACGAGGCCAACAATGGCCGCAGCTATTTCGGTTCCATCGGGGGCAGGCTTGTCTACCAGGACAGGACGAACCCGAACTGCAGCCAGATGCATGACATCGACCGTGATGTCCGAGGACTGGTCGGCATCAGGAATGGAACTAGCCTCGAGCTTCACGGAGTCACCTTGGATTCCCCCGTCATGTCGAGCGGCTCCACGTTCATCTGGGATGGTGGCAGCACCGTGACCTACGGCACCACGGGCGTGGCCCCGCTTCACGATGTCCACGGAGTCTCCCGCGCCGCGCTCTTCGCCGTAGGCGGTTACGATCCGGGGTCGGGGTCAACGGTGCCCGAGCCGCGCATCTACCGCTTCAACGCGACCAGCGGTCAGTGGCAGACGGAGTACGTGCAGTCCATCACCGGGCTGGCCCGCCTCAATGGCGTGTGGGTCGTGAACGAGAAGGTCGCCTTCGCGGTCGGCGAGTCGAACTCCGTCCTGAGATGGAATGGAACAAGTTGGAGCAAGATGAGCTTTCCCAGCACCAACACCGAGACTCTGACCTCCGTCGTCGCCTTCGGCGCGTCCTCGGCCTACGCCACCGCCTACAATGGCCGCATCTACCGCTACAACGGCCAGCAATGGGAGTTGGTCTTCGAGGACACAAGCCTCCGGCTCAAAGACATCGCCGGTACCAGCCCTGCGGACCTCTGGGTGGTGGGCGAGAACGGAGTCATCCTCCACTGGCCACAGTGGCCCCAGTGACGCGGCTCAGCGGCGCCGCGACGAAAGACCGCCCTACTCCGCTTCCAGGTTCAGCTTGAACACGGTGGGCTGGTTCGCCTTCACCTCGATGGTCCTCGTGACGTCCTTCTGCAGTTCCTTGTTCACGAGCCGCAGGGTGTGTTTGCCCACGGGCACCTCGTGAGGGTCATCGAACGGCGTCTGCCCCAGCACCTTCCCATTGAGGGATACGACAGCATAGGGCCGGATGCGGAACTCCAAGGTGCCCTTGGCAGTGGAGGCCGCCGGGCGTGCCGTCGGCCGAGGACGCGCCGGGGTCGACGGCTTCTTCTCCTCGACGCTCATCACCACCGGCGCGGGAGCAGGAGCGGCTGGAGTCGCAGCCTTGCCGGTCGGCGGCACGGGCACAGGCGCCGTCACGGGCTTGCTGCCCTCGTGAGCAGCGGAAGTGCCAGCCTGCGCGACCGCGCTCTCCGCCACGCTGTTCCCCGACGACGGAGCCACGGGAGCAGGTGACACGACCACCGCCGGAGGCGGAGTCGCGACCACCGGAGCGGCCACCTTCTCCACAGGTGCAGCCGGCTCCGGCAACGGCTTCACGGCCACCGGGACCGCGCCACCCGAGCCCGAACCCAACACCACAATGGCACCGCCCAACGCGAGCAACGCCCCGCCCACCGCCACCGCGATGACCGTACTCCGCGAGCCCTTGCGCACCGGCCGGGGCGCGGAGAGCTCCGCGCTCCGCGTGTGCACGAAATCCTCCGCGTCCACCTTCGCGGCGGAGCCCACGGGAGCCGGTGCCGGTTGAAGGGCAGGCAGCGGCTGCGTCGCCATGACCGCGGCTTCCTGTGCCTTCCGCGCATCATCCGTGGAACGGCCTTCCACTGCCGCCAGCGCCGGCACCGCATATCTGTCCGACCTGGACCGCGAGGGCGCCCGCTCCTGCCCAGGCGCCGGCATCGCCCGCTCCTGGATCGTGGGTCGCGCCGAGGGGCCGCTCACCACACGCTCCTCGATGGTCGGCCGCGCCGCCGCGCTCCGATGCGCCGCCTCCCGCACCACGGAAGGCATCGGCATCGGCATCGGCGTCGTCGGCGACGTGGATTCCACGGCCGGCTCCACCGGCGCCACCATGGACTTCGCGGTCGCCGGCTTCGGCCCTCCCGTCTGCACCCGTGGCGCCGCCGCCGCCTGCGGCGTCACGCCCACGGGCCCGCCGCCACCCTCCGCCATCCACTGCGACACGAACTGCGCCACCTGGTACGCGCCCACCGACTCGCCGGTGGACATCACGAACCGCTCCAGGTCGCCTTGCAGTGCGCGGCAGTCCGGGTAGCGCTTGTCCCGGTCCTTCGTGAGCGCCTTGTCCAGCACCTGCTGCAGCGCCGCCGGCAGGTCCGGCCTCCGCTGCGCGGCGGGGATGAACTGCTCGAAGAGAATCGCCTGCATCATGCTCACGTCCGTCGTCGCGTCGAACGGCCGTTTCCCTGTGAGCAGCTCGTACAGCACCACCCCGAGCGCATAGACGTCCACCCGCCGGTCCAGCGGCTTCGTCTGGAGCTGCTCGGGTGGCATGTACGCCACCTTGCCCTTCACCACGCCCGTCTGCGTGCGGTGCCCCTGCCCCGCCACCTTGGCGATGCCGAAGTCCACCACCTTCACCGCGCCCTGCCTCGACACCAGGACGTTGTCCGGGCTCACGTCGCGGTGAATCAGCCCCAGCGGCTCGCCCGTGGCCGGATCCCTGAACTCGTGCGCGTACGCGAGCCCCTCCGCCGCGGACGCCACCAGCTTCGCGCAGATGGCCGGCGGCAACGGCGTCTCCTGCGCGCGCTTCACCAGCTTGCGCAGGTTGGGCCCGTCGATGAGTTCCATCGCCAGGAAGAAGCTGCCCTCGGCCTCGCCGAAGTCGAAGATCTGGACGATGTTCGGGTGCTCGAGCTGGGCCGCCAGCTTGGCCTCGCCGAGGAACATCTCCACGAACGCCGGGTCCTCCGCCAGGTGAGGGAGGATGCGCTTGAGCACGAGCGTCTTCTCGAAGCCCATCGGCCCGGCGGCCTTCGCGAGATAGACCTCCGCCATGCCCCCCGTGGCGAGCTTCCGAACGAGCTGGTACTTCCCTAATTGCATTTGGAACCGGGTTCTCCCAGGTTTGGCGGAAAAGTGAAACCCACCCGGGGCTCGCTCTGCCCAACTCCAGGCAAACGGGCGTACAACGCGTTTGACCCTGACCCGACGCGCTCCGTAGGATCCCCGCATCCATGCCCCCGAAGGTCATTGGTCCCTACCGCGTCCTGGAGACGCTTGGCAGTGGCGGGGCCGGGACCGTGTACCGGGCCCTGGACCGCCGAACCAACGACGAGGTCGCGCTGAAGCTGCTCTCAGCCGGCCCCGCGCTGGACGCTCGTGCCGCGCGCAGACTCGCCCGCGAGTTCGAGACGCTCGCGGACCTGTCCCACCCCAACGTGGTGAAGGTCTTCGAGTCCGGCGTCCACCAGGGCTGGCCGTACCTGGCCATGGAGCTCATCGAGGGGCTCACCCTCCGTCACTATCTGGACATGAGCGGGGAGGACCTGCTCTCCAGCCCTGGCTACCCGCGCAGCCCCCTGTCCGTGCGCCGCACCGAGGATGACGACTTCGGCACCGGCAGCGAGAGCGCCTCCGAGTCGGAGCACAGCGGCGAGGCCGTCTTCGGCCTGGCCGCCTTCTCCGACGAGGCCCCGAGCGAGGACCTGGCCAGCTATGCAGGCGGCGGCCTGTCCGGAGGGCTCTCGGCCGCGTACGACTCGGACGACTCGCTGGAGACCCTCGCCCCGCCGCCCCCCGCGCCCAGGAAGCCGGAGGTGGAGGACCGCATCCAGGTGGTCCGCGCGGAGGAGCTCAACCGGCCCGAGCGCATGGGGCGGCTGAAGGACGCCATGCTCCAGGTCTGCGAGGCGCTGGCCTACATCCACGGCCACGGGCTGGTCCACCGCGACCTCAAGCCGTCCAACATCATGGTGGACGAGGACCGGCAGGTGCGGCTGATGGACTTCGGCCTGGCCAAGTTCCTCGCGGACGACGTGGCGATTACCGAGGCCGGCAAGCTGGTGGGCACCTACCGGTACATGGCCCCGGAGCAGATTCTGGGCGAGCCGCTGGACGGACGCTCCGACCTGTACAGCCTCGGAGTCATCCTCTATGAGCTGCTCAGCGGGCGGCCCCCCTTCGACGCGAAGACGCCGCACGAGCTCTGGCGTCAGGTGCTGGAGACGGAGCCGCCACCGGTGCTGGCGCTGAACCTTCACGGGGACCCGCAGCTGGCGCGCGTGGCCCACCGCCTCATCCGCAAGGAGCCGGACGACCGGTTCCAGACGGCCGAGGAAGTCTACGAGGCCCTGTCCGAGTGAATCCTCCCAAGCTGCACACCCTCACCGTGGACGCCGACAAGGCGGGCCAGCGGGTGGACCTGTTCATCGGCGAAGCGCTGGGCCTGTCGCGCGCGCGCCTCAAGCGCATCTTCGAAGCCGGCGCGGTGAAGGTGAACGGCCGCACCGCGAAGAAGGGCCTCACGCTGGAGGCCGGCCAGCGCATCGCCGTGGAAGTCGAGGAGGAGTCGCGCGAGGCGGTGCCGGACGCGGACTTCCCGCTGGTGGTACTGCACGAGGACTCGGCGCTGGTGTTCGTGGACAAGCCCGCGGGCCGGCCCTCGCATCCGCTGCAGTCCGGAGAGACGGGCACGGTGGCCAACGCGCTGGTGGCCCGCTACCCCGAGTGCGCGCAGGCCTCGTTGGATCCGCGCGAGGGCGGGCTGTGCCACCGGCTGGACGTGGAGACCTCCGGCGTCGTCGTGGCGGCGCGCACGCGCGAGGCCTGGACCGCGGTGCGCGAGGCCTTCGGCGGACGCACGGTGGACAAGCGCTACGTGGCGTTGGTGACGGGGCCGCTGGCGGACGAGGGCGACATCGATGTGCCGCTGCGCCACCACCCGCGTCACCCGGACCGCGTGGAGCCCGCGCCCCAGGGAGCCGAGGACGCGCGCGACGCGGTGTCCCGCTTCACGGTGCTGGCTCGCACGGGCGACTACAGCCTCGTGGAGGTGCAGATTCTCACCGGCGTGCTGCACCAGGTGCGCGCGCACCTGGCGGGCGTCGGGGCGCCCATCGTCGGGGACGCGCTGTACGGCGGGCGTGAGGCGCCGGGCCTGGGGCGCTTCTTCCTGCACGCGCGCTCGCTGTCGCTGCCCCACCCGGAGACGCAGCAGCAGTTGAGGGTGAACAGCCCCCTGCCGCCGGAGCTGCGCGCGGAGCTGGAGCGCCTGGGCCTGCCGCTGCCCCCGGGCGAGCAGCAGGGCTGAGCCGGCACACCGGCCTCGCGGCGGCACCGGGCTCCCTCCGGGCTGATTCGACACGTCGGCCTCGCGGTGGCCCCGGGCTCCCTCCGGGCTGGTTCGACCTGGCGGCCTCGCGGCGGCACCGGGCTCCGGTGGAATGAACGTTCCTTCCGACAGCGGGGGTCCCGCCCGGGGCCGCGCGGCGGACCCGGGTTCCGGCGGAATGAACGTTCCTTCCGGCAGAGGGTGTCCCGCCCGGGGCCCTGCCCTCCCCGCCCCGCCTTACCTGCCACGTCCTCTTCGCGGACACGCCCCTTCAGGGTGTAGCCCTACGCGCCCATCACCTTCACGATGACGCGCTTTCGGCGCTGTCCGTCGAACTCGGCGTAGAACACCTGCTGCCACGGCCCCAGGTCCAGCTTCCCCGCGGTGACGGGGATGATGACCTGGTGGTGCACGAGCATCGACTTCAGGTGGGCGTCGCCGTTGTCCTCGCCGGTGCGGTGGTGGCGGTAGTCGGGACCGGAGGGCGCGAGCTCCTGGAGCCACTCCCAGATGTCCTCATGGAGGCCGGGCTCGTCGTCGTTGACGAACACGCCCGCGGTGATGTGCATGGCGGAGACGAGCACCATTCCCTCCTGGATACCGCTCTTGCGGAGCAGCGCTGACACCGTGTCGGTGAGGCGCACCAGCTCGCGCCGCGCCTTCGTCTCGAACCACAGGTACTCGGTCAGGGTCTTCATTTCGGCGTCCATGGAGCGTCAGAGGGGACCGTTACAGTGACTCACACGATGCGAGCCATCATCCACGTGGATATGGACGCCTTCTATGCGTCCGTGGAGCAGCGGGACAACCCGACCCTGCGGGGCAAGCCGATCATCGTCGGCGGCCATGCACAGCGGGGCGTCGTCGTCGCCGCCTCCTACGAGGTCCGCCCCTTCGGCGTGCGCAGCGCCATGCCCATGGCCCGTGCCCTCAAGGCCGCGCCACACGCCATCGTGGTGAAGCCGCGCTTCTCCGCGTACGCCGAGGCCAGCGAGCACGTCTTCGCCATCTTCGAGCGCTACACGCCGCTCATCGAGCCGCTGTCCCTGGACGAGGCCTTCCTCGACGTGACGGCCTCGGTGGGTCTGTTCGGCTCGCCCGCGGACATCGCCCGGCGCATCCGCAAGGAGATTGCCGACGAGCTGTCGCTGCCGGCCTCGGCGGGCATCGCCACGGTGAAGTTCGTGGCGAAGATTGCCTCGGACCTGGCCAAGCCCAACGGCCAGCGTGAGGTGCGACCGGAGGAGACGGTGGCCTTCCTCGCGGCGCTGCCGGTGTCGCGCCTGTGGGGCGTGGGGCCGAAGACGGAAGAGGCACTCAAGGTCGCCGGGCTGCGGACGATTGGCGACGTGGCGGCGCGCGAGCCGGACTGGCTGGAGGAGCGACTCGGCTCCAGCGGACGGCACCTGTGGGAATTGTCCCAGGGCATCGACGTGCGCGAGGTGGTGCCGGACCGGGCCGCCAAGAGCGTGGGCGCGGAGGACACCTTCGAGGAGGACCTCACCGGGGTGGACGCGCTGAAGCCCCACGTGCACTCTCAGGCGCTGCGCGTGGGCCGGCGGCTGCGGCGAGCGGGAGTGAAGGGCCGCGTGGTGCAGCTCAAGCTGAAGTTCGCGGACTTCACGCTCATCACCCGGCGCACCACGCTGCGCGAGGCCACGGACGACGGACAGACGCTCTACCGCACGGCGCTGGAGCTGATGGAGCGCTCACATGAGGGCAAGCCCATCCGCCTCACCGGAGTGAGCGTGCAGTTGGACGAGGTGCCTCCGCAGCTGGGCCTCTTCCCGGCGGCGCCGCCGCGCGCCGCGAAGCTGAACGCGGCGCTCGACAAGATTGCCGAGCGCTTTGGCAGCAAGGCGATAACCACGGCGGACATCGCCGGGAGCGAAGCGCCGGCCGACGACGAGCACCGCTCCGAGCGCCCGGTGGACAAGCCGAAGCGCTGAATCCCCCTCCACCGCAGCGCCCTCGGACTGGCCGTGACGTGACAGGAGGACTCGCGCGCTCGTCCGGTCGCCTCGCCCGGCTCGAAGACAGGTAGATTGAGGCCGTGGTGTGTCCACGGGAGTGCGAGCCATGAGCGGGGCCGTCGGGGACGGAGCAGCGGGTGCTCCCACCCTGGAGGGCCTCCCCGCACCCCGGCCTCCTTCTCCTGAGGCTCCTGTCTTCCCCGTGCCCGGCTGGGAGCGCTACCAGGGGGTGCGCTTCCTCGGCCAGGGCGGCATGGGCCAGGTCTTCCTCGCCTATGACCCGCGGCTGCGCCGCCATGCCGCCCTCAAGTTCGTCCGCGATGGAGACCCCGGGCTCACCCGGCGCGTGCTCTCCGAAGCCCGTGCCCAGGCCCGTGTCGAGCACGAGCGCGTCTGCCAGGTGTACGAGGTGGGCGAAGTCCAGGGACACGCCTTCATCGCCATGCAGTACGTGGATGGACTCCCGCTGAACCAGCTCGCGGGCCAGCTCACCGTGGAGCAGATGGCCCTGCTGCTCCGGGATGCCGCAGAGGGAGTCCACGCCGCCCACCGGGCCGGACTCATCCACCGCGACCTCAAGCCCGGCAACATCCTCGTCGAGCGCAGCGAGGATGGCCGCCTCAAGCCCTATGTCATGGACTTCGGGCTGGCCCGCGACTGGAAGGAGCAGGGCCTCACCGCCACCGGCGCCGTGCTCGGCACCCCGCACTACATGGCCCCCGAGCAGGCCCGAGGCGAGGTGTCCCGGCTGGACCGGCGCGCCGACGTCTACAGCCTGGGCGCCACGCTCTACACCCTCCTGACGGGCCAGCCGCCCATTCCGGGTGACAACGGGCTGGAGGTGCTCAGCAACATCTCCACCCTCGAGCCCCGCCCGCCGCGCGCGCTCGACCCGGCCCTGCCGGTGGACCTGGAGGCCATCGTCCTCAAGTGCCTGGAGAAGGAGCGCGATGCCCGCTACGACTCGGCGCGCGCCCTGGCCGAGGACCTGGACCGCTTCCTCGGCGGCGAGCCCGTGCGGGCGCGCCCCACCGGCCCGGGCTACCGGCTGCGCAAGAGGCTCCGCAAGCACCGCATCGTGGTGGGCGTGGCCGCCCTGGCCCTGCTCGCCGTGACGCTCGCCGCCGTCCAGGTCGCCCTCACCCGCCAGGAGGCTCGCCTGCGCGAGCACCTCTCACGCAGGTTCACCGAGCGCGTCGAGCGGCTCGAGGCCCTGGCCCGCTACTCCGGCCTCTCCCAGCTCCACGACACCCGTGCCGACCGCGAGGCCCTGCGCGGACACATGCGCGCGCTGGAGGCCGAGATTCACGAGGCCGGCGCGCGGGCCCTGGGCCCCGGCCACTACGCGCTGGGGCGCGGCGCGCTGGCGCTCGGCGACGAGCCCCTGGCCCGCGAGCACCTGGAGGCCGCCTGGAGCCATGGCTTCCGCGAGCCCCGCGTCGCCTGGTCCCTGGCCCTCGTCATGGGGCACCTGTACCAGGAGCAACTCCTGGAGGCCGAGCGCCTGCGCGCTCCGGAGCAGCGCGAGTCGCGCAAGCAGGACATCCAGCGCCAGTACCGCGCGCCCGCCCTGGAGTGGCTGCGCCAGAGCCACGGCGCCGACGTGCCCTCCCCCGAGTACGTGGCGGCGCTGCTGGCCTTCTACGAAGACCGGCTGGACGAGGCCCTCACCCGGCTCGACGCGATGAAGGACCGCCTCCCCTGGTTCCACGAGGCCCCCCTGCTCCGCGGCGACATCCTCCAGGCCCGCGCCACCCGGCGGTGGAACCAGGGCGACCGCGAGGGCGCGCTGGCCGACTTCGAGGCCGGCCGCCGCGCCTATACCGCCGCCGCCGCCACCGGCGAGAGCGTGCCCGAGGTCCACAGGTCCCTGGCGAGGCTCGAGTACACGGTGATGGTGATGGAGCTCTACAGCCAGGGGGACGTCCTGCCCCCCTTCACCCGAGGACTGGAGGCCGTCGCCCGCGCGCTCCAGGCGGACCCGGACTTCGGACTCGCCCGCGTCCTGGAAGCGCGCTTCCACAACCGGCTGGCGGAGTACCGCCTGAGCCGGGGCGGTGACGTGGAGGAGCCCCTCGAGAAGGCCCTCTCGGCCGCGCGCGCCGCCATGCACCTGACGCCCGAGCCGCCCAGGGCGCGGATGGAGCAGGTCCACAGCCTGTGGCGCCGGGCCCGCTCCCTCCAGGCCCGGGGCCTGGACCCCCATGCGCCGCTCCGCCAGGCCGTGGAGCTGCTGGAGTCCATCCCCGCGACGGACCAGGACTACGAGTTCCACGCCACCTGCGGCCTCGTCTTCAAAATCCAGGCGGACTACGAGGACGAGCAGGGAGAGGACTCGCGCATTGCTCGCGGAGAGGCCATCGCGTCCTACCGCGAGGCCATCCGGCTCGACGAGCGGCTGCCGGACGCGTGGATCAACCTGGGCATCGCCTACCTCACCCGCGCCACGCAGTCGCGCGCCACGGCGCCCCTGGAGGACCTGGAGCAGGCCCGGGCCGCGCTCGACACCTCGCGCAAGCTCAACCCGCGCAACTACGTGCCCTACTTCCTGGGGGGCACGCTGCACCTGGAGCTCGCCCGGCGGCGACGGAGCCAGGGAGAGGAGGCCCGGCCCGACCTGACCACCGCCCTGGAGTTCTTCGACGGTGGCCTCGCCATCAACGCCCGGATTGCGCAGCTCCACAACGGCCGGAGCGCGGTCCTCCTCGAGCAGGCGCGGGAGGCGTGGGACCACGGCGACGCTCCCTTCCCCCTGCTCGAGCAGGCGGTGCGGGCCGCGCGGCTGGCCATCGAGGTCGCCCCCCAGCAGGGCTTTGGCCACCACAACGTCGGCGAGGCCCTCGCCGAGCGCGCCACCTTCCGCGCGCGCTCCGGGGAAGACCCACGCCCCGACCTCCAGGCGGCCGAAGCGGCCTACCAGGAGGCCAGCGCGTTGCTCCCGGGCGGCGCGCACTACCCGGCCAGCCTGGCCCGCGTCCACGCCCGGCGGGCGGCCTTCGAGCTGGAGCATGCGGGGGAGCCGCGCAGGAGCCTCGACCGGGCCGAGGCGGCCCTGCGCCAGGCCTTCGAGCGCGGCGCCCGGGAACCCCTGGCCTGGCTCGCCCAGGGCGAGGTGCAGGGCCTGCGGGCTCGCTGGCTCGCGCGCCAGCGGCGGGCACGCCCCGAGGACTTCGAGGAGGCCGCGCGCGCCTTCGAGAAGGCGCTCGAGCTGGAGCCCCGGCGCCTGGACTACCGCGTCGCCTTCGGCCACTTCTGCCGCGAGTGGGCCGCCTGGCGGAGGACGTCAGGGCTGGAGCCGCGCCCCGCCCTGGAGCGCGGCCTCGCCCTGGCGGACGAGGTGCTGGCCGCGCGCCCCCGCTGGGCGGACGCGCTGCGGCTTCGCGCGAGCCTGCGTGAAGAAGCCGGGCCCTCGCGCTGAACCTCCGGCGCAGCGCGACGCCGACGCTTCAGGGGCCAGGGTCCGTTGCCACCTCCAGCGTCCCGGTCCTGGAGTCCTGGGGCAGCTCGGGACACCCATCGGCGACAGTGATTGTGTAGACGCCTGGCCTCTTGAGGACCAGGTTGTCCTCCCCGTGGACAGGCAACAACAGGCCGCGATCCGGCCCATGTCCCGTCACCTTGACGAGGGTCTTGTCCTTGCAGTGGTTGATGAACCGGACCGTGCCCCCCAGATTGAGACACCGGTCCGGCAGGAAGGCGATTCCCTCCCCGCGGAAGTCGACCACCACCACGTCGTGGTACCTCTCGCACTTGAGAGGCCACGGGTCCGGCGGCAGCGGCTCCTGCGCGGCCTCTGACGGCTCGCCCATCACGAGCCCGGCGAGCGGCAGCCCCAGCATCAGTCCCGGCAACACGAAGCGGGCCAGGGCCTGCCACGCACCGCGCCGCGCCCCTCCGGGCCCACGACTCCGCACCACGTCTCTCTGATTCATCGCGCTGCCTCCCAGGTCAGTCTTAATGATGAATACCGGATATACCGGCAATTCAACCTCCGGGTTGCAAGTGCAATTCCGCCTCCCTTTCGCCCGCTAGGCGAGGCCGAGCTCCTTCACGCGACGCCCCAGCGCCCGCTTCGATACCTGGAGGCGCCGGGTCATCGCGTCGAGGTCCCCCTGGCACTCGTGGAAGCAGCGGGTGATTTCCTCCGGGCTCAGCTCGCTGGCGGTCCGCAGGTTCGGGCTCTTGTCTATCAAGTCGTAGATGGAGGACCGGTGGATGCGGAGCCGGTCGGCGGCGGCCTGGAAGTCCCAGTCGTTCTCCTGGAGGGCGGCCAGCAGCTCCGCCTCGGAAATCTCGGAGGGCTTGCGGCGAGGCACGGCCGGGGCCTCGACCGGAGGCGGGGCGTTGGCGGGGCGTCCCGGGCGAGACGCCTTCGCCAGGGCCAGCTCCTGCTCGAGCTGGGCGTCGAGCCGCAGGCACGGCCGGCCCCGGTTGCCGATGACGAGCTGCCGCACCATGTTGCGCAGCTCGCGGATGTTGCCTGACCACCGGTGGCCCACCAGGCGCGCGGCCAGCGCCGGCGGGAGCCAGGGCTCGGCGAGGGGCTCCTCGGGCTTGAGGCGCCAGGCCTCCCCCAGCGCCTCCAGCTCCGCGCGGGCGAAGTGGTGGAACAGCAGCCCGATGTCCTCCCGCCGCTCCCGCAGCGGCGGCACGCGGATGGAGTAGCCGGCCAGCCGGTGCAGCAGCGGCTCCTTGAAGCGCCCCTCCTGTATCTGCCGCTCCAGGTGCGCATCCGTCGCGGCGACGAGCCGCACGTCGACGGTGACGGGCGTGCGCTCGCCCACGGGGTAGAGCTGCCCCGTCTCCAGCACCCGCAGCAGCATCACCTGCACCTCGGGGGGCGCCTCGCCCACCTCGTCCAGGAACAGCGTCCCCTCATGGGCGGCCTGGAAGAAGCCGGGCTGGTCTCTCACCGCACCGGTGAAGGCGCCCTTGCGCGCGCCGAACAGCTCCGCGGCCGCCAGCTCGCGGGGAATGGCGCCCAGATTGACACTGACGAAGGGCTTGTCCCTGCGCGTGCTGTGCCGGTGGATGGCCTGGGCAATCAGCTCCTTGCCGGAGCCCGTCTCGCCTCGGATGAGCACCGGCACGTCGAGGTCCGCCACCTGGGTGATGTGCTGGCGCACGCGCTGGAGCCCCGCGCTGCTGCCCACCATGCCCAGCCCGTCCTCCGCCTCGCTCGCCGCGGGGTCGGCCAGGTGCAGCACCAGCAGCACGCGCCCGGCCAGCTCCAGCGGCACGCCCGCGGCCACCTCACCGGCCGACAGCTCCCAGGGCTCGCGCAGCACCTCGCCGCCGACGGCCACGCGGCAACCCTCGCTCGGCTCCAGCCGGATGCCGCCCTCCTGCGCGCCCGGCGCGAAGACGAGCGGCTTGCGGCTCAGGAAGGGGTCCGCCAGGTGCAGGCCGAGCGCCCCCCCGGGCCGCAGGAAGTCCGGCTCGTTGCGGGACAGGTGCACCGGGCGGCCCGCGGCCAGAGCCTCCAGCAACAGCCGCTCACCGACGCGGTGCGCCTGCGGGTGCGCGGCGAGGGTCAGCGCGGGGACGAGCCGGGAGCCCTCCGCGGTGAGCGGGCTTCTCGAGACATCGGCCGTGGAGTGGTCCCACGCCGGGGGACGGGGCTGGGAGGACACGTCCCGGAACAAAGCAGACTTCCCACGGCACTTCCACGCGTCGCCCGTCGGATTCCACGCGTGGAAATGGCCCGCGGCCCCGGCCTCAGGGGGCGCCGGTCCCTGGTGCGTCCCGTGTGCCAGGCCGTGGCACGCCGGCTGCTCTGGGGCTGCGCCGCGCGGTCGCGGCACGCCGGCAGCTCGCCGGCCACCAGCGGCCGTACGTCCCCCACACCACAGGTCGTCACATGCCCCTCACTCGAATGTTCAAACTCCCCTGGCTCAAATGGCTCGCGGGAGCCGCGCTGCTCGGCGCGTGCTCCCCGGAGGTGGAGGTCCCCACCTCTGCCGAGCTGCTCGACGACGGCCCCGGTGCCAGCGTGCAGCAGGCCGTGAACACCCCGCCCAACCTCGCGCTCGGCAAGCCGGCGATGCAGTCGAGCATCTCCCCCCACGGCGGCCCGGCGGAGCTCGCGGTGGATGGCTCCACCAACGGCGTCTGGGGCGCCGGCTCGGTCACCCACACCAACGTCGAGGCCCAACCCTGGTGGCAGGTCGACCTCCAGGGCTCGTATGCCATCTCCACCGTGGTCCTCTACAACCGCACCGACTGCTGCTCGGACCGGCTCCAGAACTTCAAGGTGCGCGTCTCCGAGGACGGGATGAGCTGGCAGGACTCCCCCTTCACGGGCATCGCACCGGCGCAGACCACCTTCACCATCAACCGCCCGGCCCGGTATGTCCGCGTGCAGCTCGACGGCACCAATGCCCTGAGCCTCGCCGAGGTCCAGGTCTTCCAGGCCCCCAACCTCGCGCTCGGCAAGCCGGCGACGCAATCGAGCAACTACCCCCTCGGCGGCGGCGGGGCGGCGCTCGCGGTGGACGGCTCCACCAACGGCGCCTACCACTCCGGCTCGGTCACCCACACCAACACCGAGGCCCAGCCCTGGTGGCAGGTCGACCTCCAGGGCTCGCACCCCATCTCATCCGTGGTCCTCTACAACCGCACGGACTGCTGCTGGGACCGGCTCCAGAGCTTCAAGGTACGCGTCTCCGACGACGGGACGAACTGGCAGGACTACCCCATGATGGGCATCGCGCCGACGAAGTCCACCTTCGCCATCAACCGCTCGGCCCGGTACGTCCGCGTGCAGCTCGACGGCACCAATGCCCTGAGCCTCGCCGAGGTCCAGGTCTTCGCCACCCAGCAACCCGGGACGAGCGTGCGCGCCGGTAACGTCCTGTATGGCCACTGGAGCAGCTCCGGCGGGCGGCTCCCGTCCACCTCGGCCAACCGGCAGCTCCTCGTGGACGTCACCGGCATGAGCGAGGAGGTGACCTTCAAGCTCACCTCGACCGCCAATGCCTATCTCTACCTGCTGGACGCGAACGGCGCCGTGCTCGCGGAGGATGACAACAGCGAAGGCGGCACCCACGCGCGAATCACCCGTACGCTGGCAGCGGGGACCTACAAGCTGGTCGCGGCGACCGCCACCGCCGGCCAGCGTGCCGAGTTCACGGTCAGCGCGGAGGGGGCGCTGCTGCGCTTCCCGCTGCGCCTCCGGGTCCAGGCGGCGACCCGGTTCAACTGGATCTACGACGACTACGGCACGGAGTCCGACGGCGACGTGGCCATCTACCGCGCGGACCTCAGCCAGTATCCGGGCTACTACTCACTCGGAGATGTGGCCGTGCCCACGCATGACGACGCGCCCCGGATGAGCTTCGTGGTCTCCGGCGAGGGGGACGTGCTCGCGCGTCCGACCGACTATCAGTGGATCTGGAGCGACTGGGGCTCGGGGGGCTCCCATGACGTCTCCTTCTGGGACCCGGTGCCTGCCCCGGGCTACATCTGCATCGGCACCGTCACCACGCTGGGCTACGACAAGCCCTCCACCGACCTCATCCGGTGCGTGAAGGGCGAGTACGTGCTCCCGGGCACCCCCAACTATGTGTGGGACGACGCGGGCTCTGGCGCGGACTTCGACGTGAACCTGTCGCAGTCGGATCCCCGAGACTACCGGGGGCTGAGCCTGTCCACCTTCAAGGGCCAGAACCACTACGGCGCTGCCGACCCCAACCGCTTCTGGGTCCTCAACAAGAGCGCCACCGCCAATCCGGAGCTGAGGGGGCTGCCCACCGATGGGCAGACGGCGCTCCAGTTCGCGCCCCGCATCTGGCTGCACAGCGGGGAGTACTACCTGCCCTCCTCGGTCGAGCACTTCCTGGCCAACGTGCACCCGGACAACGGCTACCTGGTGACCAACCAGGCCCTGGGCTGTGACTCCTGCACGGACCCGGCGTTCCTCGATGGCCGCCGGCCGGACCAGGTCCACGTGCCGCTCTACGTGGAGGTCGTCCAGCGCACGTCCAACGGCCAGCCCACGCACATCACCGACATCATCTATTGGGCCTTCTACCCGTACAACAATGGCAAGCGGGTGTGCATCGGCCTGTACACGGAGTGGGGCGGATGCCTGGGCGCCTACTCCACGTTTGGCAACCACGTGGGCGACTGGGAGCACATGACCCTGCGGTTCATCGATGGCCGACCGCATCAGGTGTACATGAGCCAGCACTCGGGAGGGCAGACCGAGCTGTTCGGGTCCAAGTGGATGGCCATCCTGGGCTGGCACCCGGAGCTCTACGCGGCGCTGGGCTCGCATGGCTTCTACCAGGAGCCGGCCCGGCACGTTTACGAGCACCTCGACAACGGGGACTTCCTCGCCGACGACACGGACCGCGGCATCCCCTGGGATGGGTGGGTGCGGCCGGTGGTCTTCCCCTGGCAGCCGATGGGCACGTACAGCGGAAGCCTGGAGTGGCTCAACATCACGCAGAAGTGGGGCAACCCCGCGGCGGGCTGTTCCCTCAGCGAGCCCATCAGCGGCGAGTGCGTGCGCAACGGCGGACCGGACGCGCCCATGATGAGGGGCTTCTCCCAGCCCCCGGCCCTGACGCTGGAGTAGGAAAAGGCGGAGTCGAAGGCCGGCAGTGACTGACGCCCGCACGCCTGTTGAATGAGGCGTGCGGGCGCCCGCGCCTCAGTCCGCCGCGGGCACCATGTCCGGCGGGGCGGGCTGGCGCAGGGCCTCTTCGCGGGCCATCAGCACCACGCCCACCAGGGCCATGCCCCCGCCGACGAGCTGCACCCAGTCGGGCTTCTCGCCCAGCAGTGGCACCGCCCACAGCGTGGCCAGCACCGGCTCACCCAGGGTGGACACCGCGACGAAGGGCGTGGACAGGTGGCGCAGGGAGGCATTGAGCAGCGAGTGGCCGATGAGCTGCGGCACCAGCGCCAGCCCCGCGAGCACGGCCCAGGTGCGCGGCGTGAAGCCCGTGAGCGGCGTGTCCACGAAGAGGTGCGACCCCATCAGCGCCACCGCCGCCACCGAGTACACCACGCCCACGTACGTCCCCAGCGACAGCGCCTCGCGCACGCGCCGGCCGATGACGAAGTACACCGCCGCGAGGATGGCCCCCAGCACCGCGAGCACATCCCCCCAGAGCGCCTGTCCTCCGAGGGCGAAGTCCCGCGCGCCGATGAGCACGCTGCCCGCCAGGCACAGGCCAATCGCGGCCAGTCCGCGCGGGCCCACGCGCTCGGACAGCACCAGCCAGGCGAAGAGCGCCACCCACACCGGCTGCGTGGTGACGAGCGCCACCGAGCTGGCCACCGTCGTGTACTGGAGCGACGCAATCCACGTGGCGAAGTGCAGCGCCAGGGCCAGCCCGGACAGCACCAGCCAGCCCCACGTGCGCGCCGTCAGCGAGGCCAGCTCGGAGCGGCCCCGCAGCAGCGCCAGCGCCAGCAGCGGCGTGGCTGCGAAGGTGAGGCGCCAGGCGGAGATGGCCAGCGACGGCGCCTCGGCGAAGCGGATGAGCGGGGCGGCCCAGGACACGGCCACCACACCCAGCATCAGTCCACCGTAGACCCGGGCCCGAGAGGGAGGCGACGACAGGCCCGGAGTCGGGCTCGGAGTCAGCCTCGCCGTGGGGCCCGGCGAAGAGCCCGGCAATGAGTTGGGAGGCGGGCTCGGAGGCGCTGGGCTCACGCCTCGCCGGCGTCGGAGCCGGACGCGGGCGAGCCCGGAGACGACGAGCCCTCACCGGAGGACCCGCCCCCGGCAGGACGACGGCGGCGACGGCGGCGGCGGCGCTTGCGCTGGCCTCCACCCTCGGAGCCCTCATCGGAGGCATCCGCGCGCGGCGGCGGCACCTCGCCGGCCTTCCACGCCTCCAGCTGCTCACGGCCCTCGCCCGTGGCCTCCACCGTCATCTCGAAGACGGCGAGCGCCTCGTTGAAGAGGGGGTGACGCTTGAAGGCGGCGCTGCGACGGCGGCGCTCGCCGGACAGCGTGCGCTGGGCCAGCAGCAGCATGCGGCAGCGCTCGGCGATGCGGCGGGGCAGGCGCGCCGACTGCACGAAGCCGGCGAGCAGGTCCTCCACCACCTGCGACACGGACGGACGGCCACCCTCCTGCGACGCAGACGGGGCCTCTTCCTGCGCGGGCGAGCGGCTGATGGGCATCAGCAGCATGGCCAGGAGGATGGCGTCGTCCAGCGGCTCACCCGAGGCCACCCGCCGGTCCAGCGCCTGGGTGAAGGCGTAGAAGGTCTTCTCGCCCTCCTTGCCGTACTGCTTGAGGTACGCGCTCACCGGCGGCAGCAGGATCTTCAGCGCGTCGAGCGCGTCCAGCAGCTTGAGCGCCGGAGCGGCCACGCCACCCCGGATGAGCCGGAAGGTCTCCTCCAGCAAACGCGCGGGCGCGCAGCGGGGCAGGTCCTCCACCGCGCCTTCCATGGCCGCGTAGGTGCGCGACTCGATGTCCAGGTCCAGCTTCGCGGCGAAGCGCACGGCGCGAAGGATTCGCACCGGGTCCTCGCGCAGGCGGATTTCCGGGTCGCCAATCGTGCGGATGAAGCGCTCGTCCAGGTCTCTCCGGCCACGGACGTAGTCGATGACCCGTCCCTCGGCCACGTCGTAGAAGAGGCCGTTGATGGTGAAGTCACGCCGACGCGCGTCCTGCTGCGCGGTGCCGAAGACGTTGTCGTGGGTGATGAGCAGGTCTTCGCTCGACACCTCACCGTCCTCGTCGGCGCTGGGGGCGGGCTCCAGCTCCGTCGGGTTGGCGCGGAAGGTGGAGACCTCGATGATCTTCCCACCCTTGAAGTAGACGTGCGCCAGCCGGAAGCGCCTGCCGATGAGCCGGCAGTTGCGGAAGATGCCGCGCACCTCGTTGGGGGTGGCGCTGGTGGCGATGTCGAAGTCCTTCGGCTTGCGGCCCAGCAGCAGGTCGCGCACGCAGCCGCCCACCATGTACGCCTGGTGGCCGTGCTGATGCAGGCGAAGCACCACCTTGAGAGCGTCCGGGTCCAGTTCGTCCGGGTCGATTTCCGCCGGCTCGCCGGTGGGGCGGACATGGGGCGCGTGCAGCTCGCGCTCGTAGGGGGTGGGCTCGGGCTCGGGCTCGAGCACGATGGGCACCTGCTCCACCTCGGGCTCGCGGCCCTCGGCGGCGTCGGCGGCCTCGGCGGCGGCGAGCACGGCCTCGGCGCTCAGCCCCGACTCGTCGAAGCCGCCCTCCAGGGCGTCCTCGTCGTCAGCCTCGTCGTCGTCGGCCTCGTCCTCCACGCTGGCGGCCAGCGCAGGCGGCCGGGGCTCCTCGGCGCGGGTGTCAGGGGTGGGGCTGGGGGTTTCGGTTTCGGAAGGGGCCGTCTTTACGGCCAGGGGCTCGGACGCGCTGGCCTTTTCGGGGGGCGCAAACAGCTCCAGGTTGGAACTCATGGGGACCTCTTGTTCGCCGCGCTCGGAAGTCGCTGCCGCCTCGGAAGAGGCAACCTCGCGCGCGTCATTCTCGGGCGCAGGTGGCAGCGGACCGCCGGCAGGCGGCGTCTCAGTCGAATCTCGCGTCATCAGCCAGTGACGCCCCTCAAGGGGCGCTCTAGGGGCAGCCGTCTATACCGCATCCACCCGGCAGGGGAGTAGCGAGAGAAGACATTGTTGAACGGGGCCATCGGGCCGGCGGGGGCCACCACGGCCGCCCTGTTCCGTCCCTGTGGGTAGGGCCCCCGCGCACGTACCCGTGGACGCGCGGACCGGCACTCTCTTCGCGGTAGGGCTCTAAGAGAGGCTGGGAAGTGCATCCTGCTCCGGGTGCGGCGAGGGTGTCACACACGTGGCTCTCGTGGACGGCAGCGCGTGGGACGACCGCGCTCCCGAAGCACTCTGTCCCGTAACAACACGCCATGCACGGGAATCGTTCTGGAAGCAGCCCGGGTGTCGGGCACCGGTCGGCTCGGGGAGGGGCCGGGCGTGTCCCCCCGGCGTCCTGCCGGCTGGCAGGAGGGCAGGCAGCCAGCCTCCCGCGGCGTCCGGGTCGGCCCTACCCCCCATTCCTGGCCGCACGGGCGCGGAGCCCCGGTATGGTGGCGGCGGCACTGGCTCCGATGCGTCTTTCCCGTCTCCCACCGCCCCCACGCACCGCCCCTGTGGCCTCCGGGCTGGCACTGCTGGGGCTCCTGTGCGGCGCGGCGGCCCGGGCCCAGGAGTCGGCTCCGGCGGACGCGCCCGTCCAGCCCCCTCCGGAGACAGTGGTCTCCGCGCCCGCCTCGAAGGAGGACGCCCCCCAGGGCCGGGCCACCAGCACCGTCACCCGCGCGGACCTGGAGCGCCGGCTGCCCCGCTCCGCGCCGGACGCGCTGCGCTGGGAGCCGGGCGTCTTCGTGCAGCAGACGGCGCACGCGCAGGGGTCGGCCTTCGTGCGGGGCCTCACCGGGCAGCAGACGCTGGCCCTGTTCGACGGCATCCGCCTCAACACCAGCACCTGGCGCCAGGGCCCCAACCAGTACTTCTTCACGCTCGACTCGCGCACGCTGGACTCGGTGGAGGTGCTGCGCGGCGGGGCCTCCACGCCCTACGGCTCGGACGCGCTGGGCGGCGTGCTGCTGGCCCACCCGCTGGAGCCCCCTACCCGGCCCACGCCCTTCCGCCCCACCTTCTTCCTGCGCGGCGCCACCTCGGACCGCGAGCGTGGCGGGCGCGTGCAGGTGCAGGGCGCCACGGAGCGGCTCGGCTTCCTCGGCGGCGTGGGCGGCCGGCGCGTGGGGCTGCTGGAGAGCGGCGGCCCCGTCTACAACCTCACCGACGGGAAGCTCCCGGAGGTGCCCCGCTTCGACGAGGACGGCCGCACCCAGCTGGGCACGGGCTTCGACGAGCTGACCGCGGACGGGCGCCTCGTGTGGCGGGCCAGCGCCACCGACTCGGTGACGGCGGCGGCGTACCTCTATCGCCAGTACGACGCCTCGCGCACGGACCAGTGCGCGCCGCCCTTCTCTCGCTTCGACGAGTGCCTCCAGTATGACCAGCAGTTCCGCACGCTGGCGTACGCGGCCTGGTCCCGCGCCGAGCCCGGGGGCCTCACCGCCCGCGCCACCCTGTCCTGGCAGCAGCAGCACGAGCGGCGCACCTTCGACCGGCCCGCCTTCAACGTGGTGGACCGGGGCACGGACACCGTGGACACGTTGGGCACCACGGTGCACGTGTCCCCCGCACCGTACACGGTGGCGTCGCGACCGCTGCGCCTCACCTTCGGGGCGGACGGGGCGTGGGACTTCGTGCGCTCGGACGCGCGTACCACCTTCACAGCGCTCGCGGTGGAGCTGGAGCGCAGCCGGGGGCAGTACCTCCAGGGCTCGCGCTACTTCACGGGGGGCGCCT
The DNA here is from genome assembly GCF_010894435.1 of Pyxidicoccus trucidator. Lineage (NCBI taxonomy): Bacteria > Pseudomonadati > Myxococcota > Myxococcia > Myxococcales > Myxococcaceae > Pyxidicoccus > Pyxidicoccus trucidator. Next base: position 402,877 of record NZ_JAAIXZ010000011.1, read on the forward strand.
TCGTGGACGGCGAATGGGCGTTGCACCCCGCGCTCACCGCGCGCGCCGGCACCCGGCTGGGCCTCGTGTCCGCCCGCGCCCCGGAAGACCTCGAGTCCGGCACCCTGGCGGTGCAGGACACCTGGGTGCCCTGGGTGGGCCACGTGGGCGCCGAGTGGCGGGCCACGCAGCTCCTGACGCTGCTGGCGCACGTGGACCGCTCCTTCCGCGCGCCCAACCTGGACGACCTCACGTCGCGCCAGCAGACGGGCCCGGGCTTCCAGTTCGAGAACGCGGCGCTGTCTCCCGAGAAGGCCACCACGGTGGACGTGGGCGCGCGCGTGCGCACCGGGGTCCTCATGCTGGAGGGCTGGGGCTTTGTGACCCAGCTGGACGACGCCATCGGCCGGCGGCCCCGCGACGTCACGGACTGCCCGCCGGCCACACCGCAGTGCAATGCCTCCTGGTCGCGCTTCCAACTCGTCAACGCGCGCGAGCGGAGCATGCTGTACGGCCTGGAGGGCAGCGCGCGCGTGCGGCTGCCCGCGGCCTTCACCGCGCAGGCGGGCCTCGCGTGGGCCTGGGGCGAAGGCCCCAACCTCGCGGACCCGCCGAGCAACCCCGACGTGCCGTACGCGTCACGCGTGCCGCTGTCTCGGGTGCCTCCGCTCAACGGCACCGTGGAGCTGCTCTGGGCCCACCCCTCCGGCCTCTCCGCGAGCACCGGGCTGCGCTGGGCGCGGGCCCAGGAGCGGCTGGCGGTGGCGGATCGCTCCGACGCGAGAATTCCGCTGGGAGGCACTCCCGGCTACGCGGTGCTCGAAACGAGAGCAGCCTGGCGACTGGGCACGCGGTGGGTGGTGGCCGCCGTATTGGAGAACGTGACGGACGCGGCGTACCGTTCTCACGGCTCGAGCGTCAACGGCCCGGGCCGGGGACTCGTGGTCTCCCTGGAGGCCACCCCCTTCTGATGAGCGCCCCCGAGCGCCTGCTCCTTCCCCCGCTAGGAGAAGCCCCATGAAACGCATCCTCCTCCCTCTGGCCGTGGTCGCCCTGCTTTCCACCGCGTGCGACAACGACGACCCGAAGCCCACGGACAACCCCGACGCGGGCGCCACCGACGTCGACTGTGAGAATCCGCCCGTCTACACGGAGAACGTCTCGGCGTGTCAGCCGGCGGCCACGGACTACCGGCCCCGCGACGCGGCGGCCAACAACAGCGCGACGGACGCGTGGCCCGCCTGCATCACCGACGAGAACGTCTACGCCCCCATCGACCCCAACATCTCCACGGTGGCCCGCGTGGCCGCGTTCGACGAAATCGCCGTGAAGCTGTGGAAGGGCGGCAAGGTCCCCACGTCGCAGGAGTTCGTGGAGGCGCTGGACCTCTTCACCCAGCCCGAGGGACTGGCGTCGCGCGTGCAGCGCCGCGAGGACGTCCACTACCCGGCCGCTCCGAATGGAGGCCGCTGCCGGGACCAGGGCGTGCCCGAGACGGCGCCGGACCGGTGCGTGGGCCCGGCGAAGCTGCTGCCCGTCCTCAATGACGCCTTCACCCGAGGCGGCCAGGGCGAGACGCCTCGCGTGCAGGCCGCGCGCATCGAAGCGGCGCTGCTCTGGTTCCTCTACGTCTCGCCGCTGTCCGAGGTGACGAGCTGCGGCAGCGCCCCGAAGGACTGCGACAGCGCCTGGGCCTACTACACGGGCGGCACGCCGCGCCTGGAGCCCAAGGGACTCGCGGCCTACGTGAATGCGCTGGGGCCCGAGACGCACCAGCGCGCCTATGACGCCTCGCTCGCGGTGCGCTGCTGGCGCAACCTGGACAACGAGACGGGCGCGGCGGCGAACACGGAGCTCCAGCAGCGCGCCCTGCGTCAGTACGACGTGGCGCTGCTGCGCGGCACGGCGCTCATCCTCCGCCAGCGGCTGACGGAGCTGACGTGTGGCAACGAGGAGGGCACGCAGGCGCGCATGGCCTTCATCAACACCCTTGGCCCCTTCTTCGACCGCGCGGCGCGCGCCACCAACGCGGCCCAGGCCGACGTGCTGAAGGCCGAGGTGTCGAAGACGGACGCGGAAGCGGTGGACGTGGACGCCGCCGTCGCCGCCCTCGACGCGCTGTTCCGCTGCCCGTAGTCACGGCTTCACCCGTGGGGCCCGGTGCATGAAATTGAAGCACTGGGCCTCACGCTCCGGCTCGATGCCTCCGCAGTTGCGACCTCGACGCGGTTCCTTGCATGCTGAGGTGTCGCTCGACGGCAAGGGATTCAGCATGCTCAAGCCGCCCAGCAACTGAGGCCGCGTGGCGGACTCTCGGTGTTCAGGCCGATTATTCGCTTCTTTAACTAGGCTTGGCGTGCATCCGTGAACGAATCAGCTCCCTGCCTGCTCTCGCCCCCATGAGGTGGTCAGCTCGGCCGGTCAGCCGAGGCGGTCGGGTCGGGGGCCGGCGCGGTGGTGTGCAGGCTGCTCTTGGCCGTTTCCGCCGTTTCCGGCTTCGTGCCCGTGTAGAGCGCGCCATCACTCCGTCTCCGGTCCCCGCCACATCGAACCGGACAGGCGGGTTTCCCGCATCCGGCTCACCGCGAAGGCGTCATCTCACCGGGGTTATGGTCCCGCTCGGTGGGAGGCCAGCTTTCAGGGCGGCGTAGTACCTCACCCGGTAGTCATTGAAGAGACCCCAGCGTCCGTACACGACATCCTTACTCCACCGCTTCCAACCGAATCCCCCTCGCTTCGCTCTCTTCGCCGCAAACCGCCTCACCTTGAGCTCGACGTGGTGCTTTACCCTGTCGAGCGCTTGGTACGAGTTGCCCCACCGAAAATAGTTCACCCAGCCGCGAACGAGGGCATTCACCTCTGCCACGGCTGACTGCACCGCGAGTGCTCGGCTGTCCCGCAGGACGTGGCGCACGCGGCGCAGGACTTCGGTGACCTTCTTTCGTCGAGGGCTCGTGTTCGGGTACCACGTCCCGGTCTTCGGGCTCCGCTTCCACCGGAAGTCGAAACCCAGGAACGCGAAGGAGGCGCTGCGGTCGGTGATTGTCACCGTCCGCGTCTTCTCCTCGTTGAGCGACACGCCGAGTGCCTCCGCCTCCCGGCGGATGCGCTCCAGCGCCCGTGCTGCCCACCTCCGTCCCTTTTCGGAGTTGGGGGTGAGCACCACCATGTCGTCCAAGTACCGCGCGTAGGTGAGGAAGCCTCGTCCTCGGTCCAAGGCATGGTCAAGGTCGTTCAGCGCGATGTTGGCCAGCAGCGGAGACAGAGGGGAGCCCTGCGGGATTCCCCTGTCCCCCGTGCTTTGGAGGAACTGCTTCACGAGCGCCAGCACCTCGCCGTCCTGGACTCTTCGTGCCACCCTCTCCAGCAGCGGCACGTGCCGGATGCTGTCGAAGTAGGCTTTCAAGTCCACGTCGACGACGTGGTGTCTGCGCCGCCGCAGTCCCTGCCGCACAGTGTCGATGGCCTCATGCGCCGACCGCCCCGGCCGCGCCCCGAAGGAGCTGCCCGAGAAGTCGGCCTCGAAGATTGGCTCCAGTACCAGCCGAAGGGCACCTTGGACGACGCGGTCTCGAATCGATGGAATCGAGATGACGCGCACCTTGCCGCCCTCCTTTGGAATCTCTCTTCGTCGGTACGGTCTGGGGCTGTACGTGCCAGTACGAAGCTCCTCGGCGACTGCACCGAGGAACCCTGCCCGTCCCTCCTCCTCGATGTGCTTGAAGGTAATGCCGTCTTGCCCAGGGGCCCCGCCGTTTCGCCGGGCCTCCAAGTAGGCGGCTTCGAGCACTTCGGGTTTGAGGATGTGGACGTACAGTCCCCAGAAGCGATGCGTTGGGGCGGATTTCGCCCGATGGCCTATCCTCGCGTGGAGTTCCTGCGGACTGATGGTGGGCTTTGTCATCCCGCTCCCGCCTCGTTCCTACTGCTCGGAATGCCTTCGGTAGGGGCCCTTCGCTCCACGGGAGTTACCCCGCTTCTCCGCTACTACGACCCCGTCCGCCGGGCTCTCGCCTTCACCGGGCTTCGCCTCGTCGGCTCGCCACGGCTACCTTGCTTCCGCGGGTTTTCTCCGCGGGGCGAGGAGCCCTTCCCTGTTTCCACTCATGTCCTTGTGCACGTGCCGTCGCCCTCTACCCCGCCGGGTGGAGCATCCCCTTGGTCGTTCTGCAGGGACGTCCTGCTGCCTTCGCCGTAGTTGTGACGGCTCAGCACCCGGAGGTATCAATTGACGGGGCCTCGACTGGGCGTTCACGCATCGTTACGGCCCGCGCACTCGCTCACCCCGCTGAAACGGGGCTTTGTCGGTGGGCTTCACCGGAGGGGTCTCCCCTGTCGGCGCCACCCCAGCTATCACTACTGCATCAGGGGCCCGCGGGGTGCACGGGGAGACCGGGCAGGCTGCGTGAGGCGCGTCGGTGGTTGGAGCGGTGGCAGGTGGGACAGCGAGGCAGCCAGGTGGCAATCACGCGCGCCATGGC
>NZ_JAAIXZ010000012.1:300000-375293 GCF_010894435.1 Pyxidicoccus trucidator
ACTTCGCGATGAACGTGGCGTCCCCGGGCACCTCCGGGTTGCCGTACTCGCCCACCCACGACGCGCCGGCCGGCAGCTTGTGGTAGCGCAGCATGTCGATGAGCGGGCTCTCGATGACGGCCGCGTTGAAGAGGTCCGGGTGCTGCGTCATCGCCACGCTGGTGAGGACGCCACCGTTGGAGCGCCCGTAGATGCCCATGCGGCGCGGGGAGCTGACCTTCCTGCGCACCAGGTCCTCCAGCACCGCGGCGAAGTCGTCGAAGGCGCGCTGCCGGTGCTCGCGCAGCGCGGACTGGTGCCAGCGGGGACCGAACTCGCCGCCGCCCCGGATGTTGGCGACCACGAAGGCGCCGCCGCGCTCCAGCCACAGCTTGCCGACCTCCGGCAGGTATACGGGCGTCTTGGAGACCTGGAAGCCGCCGTAGGCATGCACCAGCGTGGGCGCGGCCCCGTCCAGCTTGCGCGTCCGGGAGCGCACCACGAAGTAGGGCACCCGCGTGCCGTCCTTCGACGCCACCCAGAACTGGTCCACCCGGTGGCTGGACGCGTCGAAGCGCGCCGGCAGGGACTTCACCTGCTTCGCCGTCCCCGTCCCGGCGTCTCCCAGCCATAGCGCCGTCGGCTCCAGGAAGCCCTGCGACTTCACGAAGAGCCGGTCATGCGCCGAGGAGGTGGCGGTGATGCCCACCGACGCGTTCTTCGGCAGGGCCAGCCGCTTGCGAGTCCAGCGGCCCTTCACCGGCGTGTAGACGTCCAGCGCGCCCTTCACGTCCTCGTACACGTTGACCAGCAGCCTGCCGCGCGTCGCGGACACCGAGTCGATGGCCTGGCGCGGCCCGGGCTGGAGCACCAGCGTCGGGCGGGCCTTCGCGGCGTCCGCCTTCAGCGCGGCAAGGGAGTACGCGAGCAAGGCGCCCTGCTTGAAGCGGCCCCAGTCCTCCTCAATCGAGAAGACGACCTGGCCCTCCACGAAGGCCTGGAAGGACGCCTTCCGGGGAAGGGGCACGCGCGCCGGGGCCGCGTCACCGAGCAACCAGAACTCGGACTCGAAGAAGGTCACCGCGCGGTTGGCCAGCACGGCCTGGAGCCGCCCCTCCGCATCCCTGAGCAGGGTGGGCGAGACGTGCACGTCCGTGCGCTGGCCCCGGAACGCCTCCTGGGCCTCCGCCAGCGGCGTCCCGCGCTTCCAGCGCTTGAGCACGAAGGCGTAGCCGGACTCGGTGAGGGTGTCGCCGCCCCAATCCCGGCCCACCAGCAGCGTGTCCGCGTCCAGCCACTCCGAGGACTGCTTGCCCTCCGGGAGCCGGAAGCCGCCCTCGATGAAGGCACCGGCGGCGGCGTCGAACTCGCGCACCGTCACCGCGTCCTTGCCACCATCGGAGAGCTTCACGAGGCACCGCTGGTCCGCGGGCGGCAGGCAGTCGCTGCCCTTCCATATCCAGTTGGTGCCCTCGGCCTTCGACAGCGCGTCCAGGTCCAGCACCGTCTTCCACTGGGGGGCCAGGCTGGCGTAGCTGTCGAGCGAGGTGTGCCTCCACACCCCGTGTGGGTTGGCGGCGTCCTGCCAGAAGTTGTCCACGCCGCCCGCCCGGAAGTCGGGGGTGGGGATGCGGTCGGTGGCGGTGAGGAACCCGAGCGCCTCGGTGTGGAAGGTCTCGAAGCGCGGGTCCTTCTCCAGCGTCGCCAGCGTCTTCTCGTTCTGGGCGCGGACCCACTCCAGCGCCCGGGGGCCCTGGACCTCCTCCAGCCACAGGAAGGGGTCCTCCTCGGCACCGGCCCCGGAGGCGGTCAACAACCCGGTCAGCATCGACGCGACGAACACCCTGCCCATGTCCTCATCTCCCATTGCCGAAGGCGGGCCCCCAACACCTCGCGGTGCCTGGCATTCCCACGGCGGCCACACACGCTTGCAACCCGCGCGGGCTGCCGTCATGGTCCGTCGCCAGCGCCGCTGCCACCGCGTGCGCCCTGTCGCCCATGAGCTTCTCGCCGCCCGTCACACCTCCCTCGGATGTCCTCGCTGTCCTCCGCGCGCGCGGCTACGCCGTCCTCAGCCGCACGGGCCTGTGCGAGCTGGTGGGCACGCCCGCTCCCGCGCTCGACCCGCTGCTGCCGACCTGGAACGACCTGCCGCTCGACGGGTACTTGAGAGACGGCGGGCGCTATCGCTCGCGCCGGCACTCGTGCTTCGTCATCGACGGCGACGCCGTTACCCAGGTGCCGCACCGCGCGCACTGGCAGCCCGTCGAGTACAACGCGCTGCACGGCGGGCTGGAGCGCTGGTTCGAGCCGATTACCCCGGCCGTCGTCTCACAGTCCGTGTGGCCCCAATTGCTGCGCGGGCTCGCGGCGTGCTGCTCCGCGCTGAAGGGGACGCAGCCCTGGTACGTCGAGGCGCACCAGTTCCGCATCGACACGACGGATGGCATCGGCCGGCCGACGCCCGAGGGCGCGCACCGCGACGGCGTGGACTTCGTCGCCGTGGTGCTCACCGGACGTGAAGGCATCAAGGGCGGCGAGACGCGCGTGTTCGAGGCAGCGGGGCCGAGCGGCATCCGCTTCACGCTCACCGAGCCCTGGTCCGCGCTGCTGCTCGATGACGAGCGCGTGATTCACGAGAGCACGCCCATCCAGCCGCTGGGTGGGAAGGGGCACCGCGACACGCTGGTGCTGACCTTCCGCGCGAAGGGCTTCCAGGGTCCGGTCAGTCCACTGGAGTGAACTCGGCGGTCGTGAAGCCGTCGCCCTCTTCCCCTGCGTCGAAGTACGCCTCGACGGGATGGTGCCATTGAGGGTCATAGCGCACCGTCGCCTGGACGGAGGACTCGTCGAAGGCCCGCGCCACATGCTCGAAGAGCGCCTCGACGGTCGGTGCGGTCGCCTCGGTGAGCCCTGGCGTGGGCGTTGCCCCCACGCCGACCCAGGTCAGCGATACGACCTGCTGCTCGTTCACCTCGATGCGCCAGGGGCCCCTGCCGGGCGCCGCGCCCGTCACGGTGTAGTCGAATCGGTAGCGGCTCGGACGCACCGCCTCCCACGACTTGCGCTCGGAGTCCAACTCCTCCCGCTGACCGTCCCCGCATCCCACCGACCCGAAGATGAGGGCCCCGGTGAGCGCCTGCATGACGGCCCTTCTGCTCCAGCCAGACCGCGACATGATGCCTTCCTCGCAACGCATCCCTGGCGGCCGGCCCCGCACACCACACACAGCGGTGTGCCAGAGGGAATAGGCCGCAGTCAAATCGCACGTGCTCGTTGCGCGACGTCGACGCCGTGTACCTCGTGGCCCCCATGCTGGCCGGAGACCCGTCCCAGGTCATGGTGTGTTGCGAATCACCGGCCGGCCACCGCGCGCGTTGCGCGAGGTCGCCACCCGGCTCGCGAAGGCGGGAGGTCTTCTTCCTGTGCGCGACGGCCATCCCCCGGTATGACGCGGGTGTGACGACCGCTGGACGAGTGCCCCTGTTCGAGAACGTGCGCGGCGCGCTCGTCGTGCTCGTGGTGATGGGGCACTCGCTGGAGCCGCTCCTCGCCCGCGAGCCGCTGGCGAGGGCGCTCTACACGGCCCTCTACCTGTTCCACATTCCCGCGTTCGCGTTCCTCTCCGGGCACCTGTCGCGCGCGGAGCTGAACAGGAAGGCCCTGGCCGGCATCGCGTGGTCGCTGCTCGCGCCGCTCGTCATCTTCCAGGCGCTGTATGCGGCGTTCGACGCGTGGGTGCTGGGACGAGGGTGGAACTGGCAGTGGCTGGTGATGCCGTACTGGCTGCTCTGGTTCCTGCTGAGCCTCGCGTGCTGGCGGCTCATGCTGCCGCTGCTTCGCCGTCTGCCCATGCCCCTGGGGGTGTCCCTCGCCCTCGCGCTCGGAGCGGGCCTGCTGCCGTGGGTGGGCTATCTCTTCGGCCTCTCGCGCACGCTCGTGTTCCTCCCCTGCTTCGTCGCGGGATACCTGGCCCGCAGGGAGTGGCTGCTGGGCGACACGGGACGGAGCGGCCCGCGCCGACACGCGCTCGCCGGGGCCCTGTTCCTGGCACTGGCGGGCTTCGTCTGGGCCATGGCCACCGGGAGCGTCTCCGCGCCGAGCCCACAGTGGTTGTACGGCAGCACCAGCTACGTGGCGCTCGGCGCGGATCCACTTACCGGAATGGCGACGCGACTCGCGCTCTTCTGCTGTGCGCTCGCGCTCACCTGGGGCGTCTTCGTGTTGTGTCCACGAAATGACGGAGCCCTCACACGTCTGGGAGGGCGCAGCCTTGCGCCCTTCCTGCTACATGGGTTCGCGGTGCGTGGCATCGAGAAGGTTGGCGGCTTCTCCCTGATTCACGGAGCCACGGGCGTGCTGCTCGTGCTGCTCGGTGGTGCAATTCTCGCGGTGCTGCTCGGACAGCCGCTCATCGTGCGCATCACTCGCCCACTGTGGGAGCCGCGACGACTCTTCCAGCGAGGCTGAGGACAGGGCGGTACGCAAGGACCCGCCCCCTTGGCGTCTATTGAGAAGAACGGGCCCAGCCTGTCCGGCCCGCGCCTCACTCCCCAGTGAGAGGTGCCCTCATGCGCTCTTTGCCCCCCTCGGATGTGTCCCCCCGCCACGCAGTGGTTTGCGGGAGCAGCCTGGCCGGCCTCCTCACCGCGGGGCTGCTCGCACGCCACTTCGAGCGAGTCACCCTGGTGGAGCGGGATGCGCTGCTGGACTCGAGCCACGTGCGCAAGGGCGTGCCGCAGGGAACGCAGACCCACGTGTTGCTCAAGCGCGGGCTGGACATCGCGGCGGCCATCTTCCCCGGACTCCTGGATGATTTGCAGGCCGCCGGCACCCAGGTGACGGACATGTCCGCCGACTGCGCGTGGCACGTGGCCGGCGTCTGGCGCAAGCGCATCCACAGCGGTGTTTCCCTGTACTCGCAGACGCGGCCCCTCTTCGAGTGGCGCGTCCGCTCCATGCTGGCGGCGCTCCCCAACGTGCGCATCCTCGACAGGCACGAGGTGACGGGCTTCCTCTACGACGTGGCGGGTACGCGCGTCACCGGGCTGAGGGTCCGCGTGCCCGGGTGCCTCGAAGAGACACGGCTGGAGGCAGAGCTGGTGGTGGACGCTGGCGGCCGGGGAAGCCGGACGCCCCAGTGGCTGGAGGAGGCGGGCTTCCCCCGCGTGGAGGAGACGCGCTTCCAGATTGATGTGGGCTACGCCACGCGCCTCTACCGCAAGCCCGCGGGCTTCGACGCGGGGTGGAAGTCGATGATCATCTCGGCCGAGCTGCCGCGCCTCCGTCGCTTCGGGTGTCTCTTTCCCGTCGAGGGAGACCGGTGGGCGGTAACCCTGAGCGGCTGGCTCAAGGACTACCCTCCCTCGGACGAGGACGGCTTCCTCGCCTACGCGCGCTCCCTGGCCCAGCCACACCTGTACGAGGCGATGAAGAACGCCGAGCCGCTCGGGCCCATCCCCACCTACCGCTTCTCCCACAGCCAGTGGCGCCACTATGAGCGGCTGCCTCGCGTCCCCGAGGGACTGGTGGTGGTGGGTGATGCGTTCTGCTCGTTCAATCCCGTCTACGGGCAGGGCATCACCACCAGCGCGCTGCTGGTGGAGCAATTGGGCGAGAGTCTGCGCAGCGGCCTCGGTGGACTGTCGCGCCGCTACTTCGAGCAGGCCGGCCGACTGCTGAAGAGTCCCTGGGCCATGTCCACCACCGAGGACCTCCGGCTGCCCGAGCTGGACGAGACGCGCCCGCTGGGGAGCAGCTTCCTCTACTGGTACGGAGAGCGGTTCCAGCGGCTGACCGCGACGGACGACGAGGCCGTGCGGACCTTCATGGAGGTGATGCACATGCTCAAGCCGCCGGAGGCCATCTTCTCGCCCCGGCTGTTCTGGAAGACCCTGGCCGGACAGCCCACGCCCTCGAAGCTGCCCCGAGGTCCGGAGCCGCTGTCGGCGCGCCTCCCCAGGGCGGCCTGAAGCGCGGGCGCGAGCGGCGGCGCTCAGGTTCGCAGCGCGTCGAGGATGGACAGGCGCGCGGCGCGCACCGCGGGCAGCAGCCCGCCGAGGAGCCCCATCAGCGTGCCGAACAGGAGCGCGCCCACGACGATGCCGGGCGTGGGCGTGAAGCCGAAGCTCACCTCGGCGAACGTCTGGAAGTTCAGCGTGCGGATGTGAATCCACCGCGTGGCCAGCGCTCCCAGCGCGCCCAGCACGCCCCCCGCCGCACCCAGCATGGTGGACTCCACCACCACGCTGGCCAGCACGCTGCGCCTCCGGAAGCCCACCGCGCGCAGCATGCCCAGCTCGGCGATGCGCGTCGCCACCTGCGCGTACATCGTAATCATCGCCCCCAGAACCGCGCCCACGCTGAAGACGAAGGACACGAACAGCCCCAGCACGCGGATGAAGGTGGCGAGCCCGCTGGCCTGGTCCGCCCAGTACGTGGGCTCCGGCTTCGCCTCCAGCGTGAAGCGCGGGTCCGCGCCCACGCGCTGCACGAAGGCGTCCATGTCCCCGGCCGAGCGCAGCCGCACCAGCACCGAGCTGTACCCCGGCCGCCCGAAGGCCGCGCCCAGCCGCGTGGCGTCTCCCCACAGCTCCGACTCGAAGGCCCCCGCCCCGGCCTCGAGGACGCCCACCACCGGCCAGCGCTGCTGGGCGAAGCGCAGCTCTCCACCCAGGGTGGCGTCCGGCGAGGTGCCGACCAGCGCCTTGCCCAGCGCGACTTCGTTGGTGCCCGGCCGGGGCCTGCGCCCGGAGACGAGCCGCACCTCGGGCCGCGCCGTGAAGCTCTCCGGCTCCACGCCCCGCGCGGTGGTGTTCATCGCCTGCCCACCGTCGCGAGGCAGCGCCACCAGCACCACCAGCTCACCGGCCACCAGCGGCGCCCCATCGGGCCCGGACGCCACCGCCGGGTCCGTGGCCAGCACGCGCACCGCGTCCCGCTCCACTCCGCTGACCAGCTCGCCCGTGGCGCCCTTGCGGAGGATGACGGCATTGGCCACGTCTCCACCCGACGCGAGCGCGGACTCGATGCCATTGGCCAGCATCAGCACCGCGGAGAACACGAACACCACCAGCCCCAGGCCCAGCACCGTCAGGCCCGTGGACAGCCGCCGGGCCCAGAGGCTGCGCGCGTTGTAGAAGAACGGCACCATGGCTCAGGCCACCTTCCTCAGGCCCTCCGCCACCGGCAGGCGAACCGCGCGCAGGGCGGGCACGGCCCCGGCCAGCAGCGACACCGCCAGCGCCGCCACCACGGACAGCACCAGCGTGCGCGGCTGCATCACGTTGTCCGGGAGCTGGCCGAACTGCGAGGCGATGAGCCGCGCGAAGCCATTCACCAGCGAGGGTGCCGCCAGCACGCCCAGCGCCGCCGCCAGCAGGCCGATGACGGCGGACTCGGCCATGACGAGGAGCACTACCTTTGCAGGCCGGAATCCCATGGCACGCAGCGTGGCCAGGTCTCTCGTGCGCTCGCGAACGCCCATGGCCAGCGTGTTGCCGATGACCAGCAGGATGATGAGTAGAACGACGGTAGACACCACCTTCACCGCGGTGATGATGGCGGAGGACATGGCCACGAAGCCGAGCTGGAAGGAGCGCTCGCTCTCCGTCTTCGTGGGGAACGGGCTGTTGGCGAACATCCCGTCGATGGTGGCCGCCACCGCGCCCGAGCGTGCCGGGTCGTCCACCCGCACCGCGTAGATGCCCGCCTGGTCCTTCGCCTCCTTCGGGAGCTGCTCGCTCTCGTTGAGACACGCATAGCCGAACACCAGCGCGGTGGTGTCCACCCCGGGGCGCGTGCCGGTGTAGATGCCGCGCACGTTGAAGGTCCAATCGCCGGGATAGATTTGCCCCTTGAGCGTCACCCGGTCTCCCGCCTTCCAGCCGAAGCGTCGCGCCAGCTTCTCGCCCACCAGCGCACCGCACGGGTCGCTCCGGAAGGCGGCGAGCTGCGCGGGCGGGGCGGTGAACTCGGGGAAGACGTCGAGGAAGGTGCTCGGGTCCACGGCGAAGTTGGCGAAGAAGTCCTTCTGCGTGTCGCCCAGGGTGCCGCCGAACCACTCCTGGTGGGTGACGGCGGTGACGCCGGGCAGCGCGGCGATGCGCGCGTAGTAGGACAGCGGCAGCGGCTGGATGATGGACACCTTGTTGCGGACGATGAGCCGGTCCACCTGCGCCGCCTGCGCCCCGAAGTAGAAGAGGTCGATGACGGTGCGCAGGAAGATGAAGGCCGTCACGCCCACCGCGCCCGCGAGGATGGTGAGCCCCAGGCGCAGCGGGTTGCGCAGCAAGTCACGCCACACGAGCCGGCCGAACGTCACTGGAGCACCCCCTTCTCCAGGTGGTGCACGCGCTCGGCGCGCTCGGCGGCGTGGGGGTCGTGCGTCACCATGACCAGCGTCTTGCGCAGCTCACGGTGGAGCACGCCGAAGAGGTCCAACACCGACTCCGCGGCCTTGCGGTCCAGGTCGCCGGTGGGCTCGTCGGCGATGACGAGGTCCGGGTCGGTGACGATGGCACGGGCGATGGCCACGCGCTGCTGCTCTCCGCCGGAGAGCTGCGGGGGACGGTGACTCACCCGGTGGGACAGGCCCACCACGTCCAGCGCGGCGGCCACGTGCCGGCGCCGCTCGCCCCGGGACAGCGGGGAGAGCAGCAGCGGCAGCTCCACGTTCTCCGCCGCGGTGAGCACGGGGATGAGGTTGTAGAGCTGGAAGACGAAGCCCACGTGGGCGGCACGCCAGTCGCTCAGCTCCCGGTCGTCCAGCTCCGCCAGGTTGCGTCCCGCCACGAACACCACGCCCGTGGTGGGCTGGTCCAGCCCGGAGATGAGGTTGAGCAGCGTGGACTTGCCGGAGCCGGACGGGCCCATGAAGGCCACGAAGGCGCCGGTGTCGATGGTGAGGTCCACCGCTTCCAGCACGGGCACCTCCACCGTGCCGCGACGGTACGTCTTGGAGACGCCCACCAGGCGGACCATGGGGGGCGCGGCTGGCACGGCCTCCAGGCTCATCCGCTCCCCGCCTCCACCTTCACGCGCCGCCCCGGGCGCAGCCTCCGTGCGTCCGGTGCCACCACCACCTGCGTCCCCGCGGGAGGGCCCTGCTCCAGCGAGACTTCCTCGCCCACGCGCTGCCCCACGCGCACCGGCTGCAGCTCCAGGCGGTTGTCCTTCACCACCCACACGGAAGTCCCGCCCTTGCCCTCCACCACCGCGTTGGCGGGTACGCGGGGCGGGCGCGACTTCGGGTCGAGGGCGTCGGGTGGCAGGGGCTCGCGGAGGAAGGACACCTTGGCGCCCATGTCCGGCAGCGCGCCCTCGGGGACGGACTGGAAGCGCACCATCACCGTGGCCGTGGCCTTGGAGCGGTCGATGGCGGGGCGCACCGTGCCCACGAGCGCGGGGAAGGCGCGGTCCGGGAAGGCATCCAGGAAGATGAGGGCGGGCTGCCCTGTCTGGATGCGGGAGAGCTGCTCCTCGCTGACCTCGGCCTCTACCTCCAGCGCGTCCAGGTCCACCAGCTCGATGATGCCGCCCAGGTCGGTGCCTTCGAGCGCGGCCGGAGCGAGCACGGCGCCCTCGTCCGCGAGCTTGCGCGCCACGGTGCCGTCGAACGGTGCGCGCACCACGGTGTGGGAGAGCTGGAGGCGCGCGCCCTCCCGGGCACGGAGCGCGACGAGGAGCAGGGCGTTGGCGGCGTTGACGGACTCCCGGCTGGCGCTGCCAGCAGTCTCGATGTCCAGGAGCTCCGCGCTGGGGATGGCGCCCTGCTTCGCCAGGTTCCGGGTGCGCTCGGTGGTGCGCCGCGCGTTGGCGGACTCGGCGTGGGCGGCGGCGAGCCGGGCCCTGGCGGCCCGCACCTCCGCCTCGGCACGCGCCAGCACGACGCGGGCGTCCCGGTTGTCCAGGCGGGCAATCACCTGTCCCTTCTTCACGGGCTCGCCCTCCTCCACCGTGACGTCCACCAGTCGACCCGGGACCTGCGGCGCGATGACCGAGCGGCGGCGTGAGTCGACATAGCCGGCGGCGGACAGCTCGGTCTGTTGCTCACCCGGGAGTGGCGCGCGGACTTCCGCCACGCGCACGGTGGGCGCGCGGCGGGAAAGGGAGACGCCGAGCAGGACCAGGACCGCGAGCAGGAGCGCGGCGGGGATGAGCCAGCGCAGCCGGCGGCGGCGCTTCAGTGGTGAGGCCGAGCGGTCGATGCGGAGAGCGCTCAGCGGAGTCTGTGCCTGGGCTTCGGCCACGGCTGCCTCCCGGCTGGTGCCACGTGTGCTCCGGGAAGAAGTTAGGACCGGTGAGTCCCGCCGTGCTGCTGACCGACGGCGCCCTCCCCTGCCTCCAGTGAAGGACGGGGCGCTTCCATGGCGGCCTGCCGGTGGCGGGGTTGCGTCAGCGCACCGGCAGCTCGCGGAAGGTCAGGCCGTCCATTTCGAGACGCTCGACGGCGTTCTTGAAGCGCTCGGTGACGATGAGCACGGTCGCGAAGTTGCGCAGCCGAAAGAGGTCCAAGTCTGTGGGGAGGGAGGACCCATCGAGGATGGGCTCCTTGGGGAGGCTGAAGCCGTGGCGGCCACACTTCGGGCACTGCGGGGGAGTGCTGCGCGGAATGCAGTCGGGGTGCAGGAGCCCGCGTGGCTCGATGTGCAGGTCGAGCAACTCCGGGATGCCCTTGGGTCGGAAGAGCAGCTCCGTCTTGCAGCCGCGGAGTCCTCGGAGTCCTTCGCCCTGCAATGCCTCCAGGGCATCGGGCTGGACGAGCAGGCTGTCACCGTGATGGTTGATGAGCGCGGAGGCTGGCCGGAGGTCATATCAGCACCGTGCCGCGCTCGAGGCGCGGGGCGCCGCTACTTCTTCCCGTACTCCAGCGGAGTCCCCTTCCGCTTCGCGTAGATGTACGCCTCCATCGCGCGCATCTTCGGGTCGTCATCGGCCAGCGGCTTGCCTCGGACGGGATTCTCGATGCACCAGTTGATCATGTCGCGCAGCAGCGCCACGCGGCCGAGCTGCACCTGGTACTTCGGATACGTCTCCGGGTGCGTGTTCGACGCGTCCGGGTGGCACATGTCACACGACACGGCCACCGTGCCGCCCACCAGCTCCGCGTCGTGGAACACCCGGTTGCCCTCCTCCACGAACGCCTGCGTGGACGCCGCCCAGATGGCCTCGTCCCGCTCGGAGAACGCCCCGTAGGTGTGCCCGTCCTGGATGGCCGCGCCCTGCTGCTTCTTCACGTCCTTGCCGCCGCTCTCCGGCTTCACCCCGCCGCCGACCATCGCCCCTCCGGACGCGGGCTTCTCCGGCGTGCGCGGCACCGCGGGCGGACTGCGCGGGCCCTGGGTGCTCGGCGGCGGAGGCGTGGGCGCCTGCGCCACGACGGGCGCCGGGTCCCAGTTCGCATCCGGGTTCTTCTTCAGCCACTCCTCCATCAGGGCCCCCGACACGCGCAGCGCCTGCTCGCGGGTCAGCTTCTGCCCCTCCTTGACGCCGTCCACCTCCAGCGACGTCTCGCCGTCACACAGCCCCACCACGAGGTCGCCGTCCTTCGACACCGGCACCGCGTGCTTCTTCACCTCGGGGGCGGGAGGCCGTGCCTCCGGCCCGCTGGCCAGCGCCACGCCGCCCGCGAAGGACAACAGCGCGCCCGTTCCCACAATCAGCTTCATCCGGAAGGTCATGGTGTCCCCTCGCGCTCAGTAGCTCGGAAGCTTCGTCCGGGGCGGCGCATCCTGCCTCCCGTTCGACGCGAGGTAGCTCGCGCGCACGGTGATGGGGTTGCGCTCCCAGAGGTTGTACAGCTTGTCCACCAGTCCCGACTCCAGCACGTCCATCCGCCCGTTGCCGCAGCCGTCGAACTGGCTGAACGGGTCCGGCCGGTTCATCTGCACCGTCAGCTTCGGCAGGCCCTCCGGGGCGTACGGCCACGGCCACGCCGTGGACAGCATGCCGTGGAAGCTGATGTTGCCAATCTGGTTGCTGAGCAGCTGGTGCGTGTGCCCGTGGATGACGGTGACCTTCTCGAAGGGCTTGAGCAGCGCCTGCACCTCGTCCGCGTCGTCCGTCCAGAAGTTCCAGGGCTTGTAGTACTTGTAGAGCGGCGAGTGGCTGAAGACGATGACCGGCGTCTTCTTGTCCACCTTCGCCAGGTCCTGCTTCATCCACTCGCGCTGCGCGCCGCCCACCTCGAAGCGGGACTGGAGTCCGTTGTCCAGGCCCGCGACAATCTTCATCCGCTCCATGGGCGTGAGCTTCTTCTCCGTCCAGAAGTCCTTCTCCAGGATGGAGTTGAGCACCACGAAGTGCACGCCCTTGTGGTCGAACGAGTAGTTGGGCGCCCCGAACAGCTCGCGCCACAGCTCGCCCATGTCGAGGAACCAGTCGTGCTCGCCCACCATCATCTTCACGGGCGCCTTCACGCTCTTCAGAATCTGCGCGCCCAGCTTCAGCTCGTTGGCCTGCCCGAGCTGCGCCAGGTCGCCTCCGAACAGGACGAAGTCCGGCTGCGGGTCCAGCGCATTCACGTCGTCCACCGCCTTGAGGATGGCGCGGACGAAGCGGTCATTCAGCTTCTGCTCGTACAGGTGCGTGTCGGAGATGTACGCGAAGGAGAAGCGCGGCTTCGTCCCCTGCGCCTCCGCCACGTTGACCAGCTGGAAGCTGTGCGGCGTCCTCAGCCCCAGGCCGGCGACGATTCCGGCGGAGATGCCCGCCACCCGCATGAAGGCCCGGCGGTCCAGCCTCTGCAGGTCCTTGAAGAAGGCGTCGCGCTCCTCGTGGTGCTTCGTCTCGATGCTGCGGAACTTGTTCCCCATGGGCGGCGCCTCCTCTAAGGCTTCTTCGTCGAAGCGGGCTTCACGGACAGCTCGGTGCCGTACACGCCAAGGTCCGCGGGGTTCTTCACGTTCAGGTCCGGGTTGGGGGCCAGGTCTCCCAGGTTCCCCTTCTTCCCCAGCGCCACGGCCGTGTCCCGCTCCGGGCGCTGGTTCTTCCGGGCGCGCTGCGCGGCGAGGAACTTCGTGTTCAGCTTCGCGAAGCGCTCGTCCGTCAGGGTGAACAGGAAGGCCACCAGGTCGTCGATTTCGGGCTCCGTCAGCCCCAGCCGCTGCATGCCCCCGTCCAGGTACGGGTTGGGCACGCCGCCCTTGTTGTAGTGGTCCATGACGTCCCACAGCGTCGTCAACGAACCGTCGTGCATGTACGGGCCGGTGATGCCGATGTTGCGCAGGGTGGGCGTCTTGAAGGCGCCGACGTCGTTCTCCTGCTTCGTCACCAGGAAGCGACCCAGCTCGGAGAAGTTCGTCTCCAGCGCCAGCTCGTCAATCTGCTTCTCGTCGCCGGTGCGGACGACCTTCAGCGCCTGGCGCGCCAGCTTCACGAAGTCCTGCTTGTGCGCGGCGACGCCGATGTTGTGGAACTTCTGGTCGCTGAACAGCGGGTTGACGACGTTGCCCGCGTGGCAGCTGTTGCAGCGGCCCTTGCCGTTGAAGAGGGCCCAGCCGCGGCGCTCGGAGTCGGTGAGGGCCTTCGCGTCGCCGAGCATGAAGCGGTCGAAGCGCGCGTTGCCCGAGTACAGGGTGCGCTCGAAGGCGCCGATGGCCGCCGCCAGGTCGTCGTAGTTCACCTCCCGGTTGAAGACCTTGCGGAACTCCGCCACGTACTCGGGAATGGCCTTCACCTTGACCACGACCGCCTCCGGGTTGGGCATGCCCATCTCCCGGGGGTTGAGGATGGGCAGCTTCGCCTGGTCCTCCAGCGTGCTCGCGCGCCCGTCCCAGAACTGCGACGCGTTGAACATGGCGTTGAGAATCGTGGGGCTGTTGCGCGTCACCTTCTGGCCCTTGACGCCCTCGGACACGGGCTTGCCGTCCGTGAAGCCGAACTTCTCGTCATGGCAGGTGGAGCACGACACGGTGTCGTCCACCGAGAGGCGCTTGTCGTTGAAGAGCTTCTCTCCCAGCAGCACCTTCTCCGGCGTGGGCGCGGCGCTCGCGGGCACCGCGAGCTTCCAGAGCGAGAGCGAGACGCCCGGTGGCAGGTCGGCTGGGGGAGGTGCGGAGCTCTGGGGTGGGGGCTCGGCGTGCCCGGTCAGGGCATACAGCAGGACGGCGAGCGGCAGGGCAGCGCCGGACGGCGTGCGCATCGTGTCCCTCCTATCGACCGCATCCGGTACCGCGAGAAGTTCGCGGTGAGGGGCCGGAACGAGTCTCCCCGGAAAACACCATTGTCCCCCGGGGAGGTCCAGTGCGCGCGGGAGGGAGTGTCAGGGATTGGAGGGTTGGCCAGACAGGTGCACGTCCCGCGAGAGGAAGAGGAGACCTGAGGCCGCGGCGGGCGCGAGCACCGCCGCTGTGATGACCGCCCAGTCCAGCCAGCCTTGCGCCCGAGCTCCGTTGTACGTCACGGCCTGGACGAAGGTCAGACAGGCATCCGCGGCGGTGAGCGAGCCCAGCAGCGCGGCCAGCCCGTCCCGCCAGCGCCGCACCAGCGAGAAGAGGCCCACGCACAGCCCCACGTCGAAGAGCACCCAGCCCCACTGCACCTGCACGGAGGGGAACCAGTCCCGGGTGGCGGGGAGTGCCAGCAGCGCCGTCCAGGGCACGAGCAGCACAGCCAGCGCATGGACCAGCAGCCGGGGACGCCGCAGCACCGTGGCCACGCCAAAGCGCACCAGGCTGCCTCGCGCGAAGGCGCGCAGCGCGTCGTACACCGCGGCCAGCCCGCCGTTCTGCTGGGGATAGGCCACGTGGATGGGCACCCACGCGTCGGGGCGGAACTTCGCCTTGAAGGCGCGCAGCCCCTCGAAGTCGAACAGCGGCCGGCCGCACGCACGCGCCAGCCGCAGCCACGGCCGCACCGGCCCGGACAGCGGCGCCAGCCCCAGCGTCACGTAGCGCCGCCCCTCCGCCGCCGCGGCGCGCATGGCGGCGTCCACCAGCGCCTCCGCCGTGCCGTTGGGAGCCCGCGGGTCCCGGAGCAAATCCTGGAGGAACCAGCCCTCGCGCGCATACACGGGTGACACCGCGAGGAAGCCCACCACCGTCCCATCCACCTCCGCCGCGAAGGCGCGACGCTCGCGAGCGAAGGCGTACGGGCGCAGCTGCACCAGGAAGCCCATGGGCGCCATGCGGCGCGACGCCAGCCACCGCGACTTCAGCCCGTCCAGCGCGCGGCGCGTGGGGTGCGCCGGGTCCTCCAGCACGGCCGCGGGCACCTCGCGCACGGCCACGCCCCGGCTGCGGGCGCGGCGGAGCTGCTCCCGCAGGCTCCGGCTGCCGCGCACCACGTCCTCCCAGTGCGACGGGTCCCACACGGGCTGCTCGCCCACGGGCAGGGATTCCATCGGCACCAGCTCGGTGAAGCGCGGCTCGGTGGCGAAGAAGCACACGCGCCGACCCGCCGCGCGCGCAGCCGACTGGAAGCCGGCGACCACGGCGGGGATGCGCTCCGCCGAGGTGATGGGAGCGCCCGCCGCCACCCACGCGCCGCCCGTGTCCACGTACGCCACGCACGCGTCGCCCGCCGCGTCGAACCAGTAGCGGAAGCCCGGCTGCAGCACCTGGAAGGACGTGGCATTCCAGCCGTACCGGCGCAGCAGCGCCAGCACTCGCGCGCGCTCGTCCAGGGCGGCCCCGGGTGCCGCTTCGCTCACCTCCGTCCGCTTCATGCCGGCTGCGGCCCGGTCCGCCGGGGACCGCCCACTCCACGCTCCAGCCGCCGTGCGTCGTCCAGCCGGCGCCGATTGGCGCCCAGCAGGTCGCTGCGCGTGAGGATGCCCACCACCTGCGTGGGCGCCTCGCGCCGCACCACGGGCAGCCGGCCCACGCCCTCCTCCACCATGAGGTCCGCCGCCTCGCGCAGTGAGCTGTCGGCGTACGCCACCGCCAGCGGACGCTTCACCAGCTCCCGGACGCGCCGGCCTCCGGCGTCCTGTCCGTCCAGCAAATCCCTCCGGGTGACGACGCCGACCAGCGCACCGGCCTCCACCACCGGGAAGCCCTGGTGGGTGGTGCCCGCCGCGCCGGAGCCAAGCCAGGCGCGCACCTCGTCCAGCGGCCGGGCCGCCTCCAACGTCACCACGGGCCTCAGCCCCACGTCGCGCACCAGCGCCTGTCCCAGCGCGTCCACGCCGTACTCGGTGAGGACACGCCCGCCGCGCCGGGCCAGCTTCTCCGTCATGATGGAGTGGCGCATCAGCAGCGAGGACACGAGGTAGGCCGCCGCGCACCCACCCAGCAGTGGCAGCAGCCCCATGGGCTGGCGCGTCGTCTCGAAGGCGAACACCACCGAGGCCAGCAGCGCGCGCGAAGCCCCCGCGAAGATGGCCGCCATGCCCACCAGCGCCGCCACCCGGATGTCCACGCCCAGGCCCGGAGCCAGCTGCGTCGCCAGCAACCCCAGCCCCGAGCCCAGCCCGCCTCCGAGGGTGAACAGCGGCGCCAGCGTGCCTCCCGAGGTGCCGCTGCCCAGCGCCACCGACCAGGACACGAACTTCAGCACGCAGAACACCAGCATGGCGGTGCCCACGAAGCGCCCGGAGAGGATGTCCTCGATGTTGGTGTAGCCCACGCCCAGCGTGCGCGGGGAGAAGAGGCCCACCACGCCCACCACCACCGCGCCCAGCGCGGGCCACCACATCCAGTGCACCGGCAGCTTCTCGAAGGCGTCCTCGATGGCATACACCGCCTTGGTGGCCAGCATGGAGGCCACGCCCACCACCGCGCCCAGCGCGACGTAGAAGGCCAGCGCGGCGCCTCCCGGGGGCGCCAGGTCCGGCATGGCGAAGGCGGGCGCGCCGCCCACGAAGGCCAGGCGCACCGCCGTCGCGGTGGCGGTGGCCAGCGCCACGGGGATGACCGAGCGCGGCCGGTACTCGAACAGCAGCAGCTCCACCGCCAGCAGCACCGCGGACACGGGCGCGCCGAAGGTGGCCGCCATGCCCGCCGCCGCGCCCGCGGCCAGCAGCGCCTTGCGCTCGTCCGCGGTGACGTGGAGCAGCTGTCCCAGCAGCGAGCCCAGCGCACCGCCCGTGGCGATGATGGGGCCCTCCGCGCCGAACGGGCCGCCCGTGCCGATGGCCACCGCGGACGACAGCGGCTTCAGGAACGTCATGCGGGGCGGAATCCGGCTCTGGTTGTAGAGCACCTGCTCCATGGCCTCGGGGATGCCGTGCCCGCGAATGGCCCGCGAGCCGTAGCGCGCCATCACCCCGACGATGAGCGCGCCCACCACCGGCACGAGGATGACCCACCCGCCCAGCGCATGGTCCGCGGGGGAGACAGGCGCCACGGAGAAGCGGCCGAAGAAGGCGAGGTTCGTGAAGAAGTGGATGAGCGACCCCAGCAGCTCCGCCACCAGGCCCGCCGCTACCGCCAGCACCACCGCGAGGGCGCTGATGAAGACCACCCGTCGGTCCACGGGCTCCAGCACCGTGGGGGCGCGCACCCCGGCGAGCGTGGGGCCCATCGACGGAGCCACCGGCAGCTTCTCCCGCGCTTCGGGGCCGGTGCCCAGGCCCTGCTCGACGCGCTCCACCTCAGGCCGCTCCATCTGACTTCTCCTTGCGCCGCTTGCGCGGCTTCGGCTCGTCCTCGAAAAAGAGCGGCGGCGAGTCGCCGTCGAGCCCCAGCTCCGCCACCAACGCGGACAGCCCGCGCGCCAGGCCTTCGCGCACGCCGGGCTCGAGCCGCCGCAGGCCGGTGATGAGGCGGGCCTGGGCCATGGGAGGCGACTCGCTCAGCAGCGCCCGGCCAACGGGCGCCAGCGCCACCTCCACCCGGCGGCCGTCCTCCGGCGAGGGCCGGCGCGTGACGAGCCCCCGCTCGATGAGGCGCGCCACCACCACCGACACGCTGCTCTGGTGCGTGAGGGTGTGCTCGGCCAGCGCGTTGATGGAGCAGGGGCCGGCCTCGGCGAGCCGCTGCAGCACGAAGAGCTGCGCGCCACTGATACCGACCAGGCGCTCGGAGGCACGGGCGGAGACGCGTAGCAGCCGCACGAGGCGGCGCACGCCGTCCATCACCTCCCGCACCTCGCCCTGCTCCGCACCCTTGCCGCGTTTTATATGGGAGCCCATGTAAATTGCGCGGAAGGTACGCGCCGCGTCCCCCGTCCGCAACGGAAACTCCGTGGGTCGGCGGCTGGCCGGCCGCCTCCCGGACTTGCGGTATGGGCGACAGCGACTCACTGGCGGTCAGGCAGGCGGCCCCCCCGGGTGTGAAAGCGGGGCCGATGGCAGCCGGCCAGGTCATCGGAGACCGCGCGTGCTCGCAGCGACAGCCAGTCGACACAATGCGCGGCGAAGAGGCGCCCGGGTCAGGAATCCGCAATATGAGACACGGCCCCCTCTCCAGGAGCCGGTGTTTGATACTTCGACGTCCTGCTGGCACGCGAGGCGCTGTCGTCGCCTGCGCGCTCCTCTCCTTGTTCTCTCCCTCCATCGCCGCCGCTGACGCCGAACCCAGGGGCGTGCGCACCAACACCGCGCGTCTGATGACGACGGACGCGGCGGAGGTCATCGACGCGCCGGTGCTCGGCTTCCAGCGCACGGCAATCCCCCTTTTTGGAGGGCTCGCTGTCGACACCTCCCTGGTTGCGGACGCGATGCTCGCCCCCAACCTGGGGCTGCGCTGGGCGCTGGCCGCGGGCCCGCACCGCTTCGTGGTGGGCGCGCGCTACACGCACTTCGTGGGCGCCTCCGTCTACTCGGACAGGGTAGAGGCCGAGGAGCCCGCCATCCAGAGCTTCGAGCCGGAGCTGTCCGGCCCGTCCTTCTACGGCGTCTATGGGCTGGTGCTGGGCCCGCTGCTGGTGCAGGGCGAGGCGCGCTACGGCCACTACACCTCCGACTACCTCTCCTTCACGGGCTCAGCCGGACTCAACTTCTTCGGCAACTGGTCCGTGGTGGCCGAGGCCGGCGTGCGCGTGAAGGGAGGCAGTGCCTTCCGCGCCGCGGCCGGCCTCCGCTACGGAGGTGAGGGGCTCGGCTTCGGGCTCGGCGCCGCCTACGTGGACCTGAGCGACCCGGCCCTCCCGGGCGAGAGCCTCCCCGTGCTTCCCGTCGTCGACCTCTCCTGGACCTTCCGATGATGACCCGAGCCCTCTTCGTCTCCTGCGTCCTGCTGCTGTCCGCGTGCTCGGCGGAGATTTCCGTCCAGACCGAGCCCTTCGACCAGGTGGTGCCCGTCACCTCCGTGCTCCAGCCCGTCTATGCCGAGGTGGCGCTGGATTTGCCGGAGGAGACGGTCAACACCCAGGACCTGGACATCATCGTCGAGCAGGTCGCCGCCACCCTCACGTTGGTGAACCCGTCGCCCACGCTGACACTGCGCACGTCCGCGCGGCTGTCCTTCACGGGCACCGCCACGCCGGAGGAGCCGGAGGTCTACACGGCGGTGAATCTGCCCGCCTACTACGACACGGCGGCGGAAATCCTCCCGGTGCGCGACTACCTGCCCAACAGCCGCACGGCGGTGCGCATCGACACACCCGCGCTGAAGGAGGTCATCGGCAAGCGGCGCGTCTGGTTCATCGTCAGCAACACGGTGGTGCGCAGCGGCATCGGCACGCCCCAATTGCCGGTGAACATCCGGCTCGAGGACATCGTCTTCCAGGCGCTCCTCACCAAGCCCTTCCCCGGGCTTGGCGGCGCGCTGGAGGTGGGCGGGCTGTAGCGCTTCACCTGGGGCCGGGCGTGACGCGCTTCCCGGCCTCCACCTTCATCCGCGCGCGGTCCTCCGGCGACAGCAGCCCGAGGCACCGCGCGCAGTAGTGGCCCGTGCTGCTGTCCGCGGAGCTGACGGCCTTGCCCTTCGCGTCCGACATGACACAGCCCTCCGTCTCGCAGTGGTCGAAGCCCAGCGTGTGGCCGAACTCGTGGACGGCCAGGTCCTCCATCCGCCGCAGCAGCACCGCCTGCGTCTTGCTGTGCTTCCGGTAGATGCGCGTGGACAGCACGCAGGACTGACCACTCAGGCTGCCGAGCCCGGCGATGCCCCAGTCCGGGATGTCGTCCTTGGTGGTGGAGATCTCCGCCTCGGTGATGGCGACCACCTTCCAGGCACCCTTTGGCGGGTCCGCGTCGATGGCCTCCAGCAGCTTCTCCGCGCGCCAGCGGCGACGGGGCGCATACCAGGCCGCCTTCGGCAGCTCGCGTTGGGGCTCGAAGCGCACCTGCACGTGCAGCCGTTCCTGGAGCGCCTGTGCCACCCGGTCCAGGATGTCCTGGCTCACAGAGCCGAACGGGAGGATGGCCACCACCCGCTCGGGGGCAGGTGGCGGCTCCGCCCTGGCGGGCCGGGCCAGGAGCAACACGGAGAGGCACAGCAGCGACACCGCGAGCCCGACGGAAGGAAAGCGCATGGCCGCATGGTAGCCCTTCTTCCCGGGGGCCCGTGAGCAGTGGTCATATCGAACCGGTGCGGAGTGGCCATTGTCCAGACCACTCCACTGGGAAATACCTCTCCGGGAAAGAGAGGTCCGCATGTCATCCAGCACCGCCACCGTGAACCACGGAAACATCAGCAGCGCCCAGGCCCGGCCCCAGGCCCTGCGCCGCACGCTGGGGCTGTGGCAGGGCGTCGCGCTCTACGTCGGCTCGGTGCTCGGGACGGGCGTGCTCGTCCTGCCCGCCATCGCCGCGGAGACGGCCGGCCCCGCGTCGGTGCTGGCGTGGCTGGGGCTGGTGCTCCTGTCCCTGCCGCTGGCGCTCACCTACGCCGCGCTCTCGCGCCAGCGCGCCGACGCGGCCGGGTTCTCGGATGCGATTGAGCGCGCCTTCGGTCCGCGCTGGGGCGCCGTCGCGGGCTGGCTCTTCCTCGCGCAGGTCCCCACGGGGACGGCGGTGGTGGCGCTGATTGCCGGCGAGTACGGCGCCAGCGTCCTCGGCGGCGGCCCGACGATGGCCGTCGTGCTCGGCACGGCGCTGGTGGTCTCCGCCTATGCGCTCAACTTCGTGGGCCTGCGCGTCAGCGCGACGGCGCAGCTGGTGACGCTGGTGGTGATTGTCGCCGGGCTCGCGCTGATTGTCGGGCGCGCGCTCCCGGAGGTGGAGGCCACCGCCTTCACCCCGTTCTTCTCGCGAGGCCCCGCGGCCGTGGGGCTCGCGTCGGTGCAGCTCTTCTGGGCTTTCGTCGGCTGGGAGGCCATCACCCCGCTCGCCCGCGAGTTCAAGGAGCCGCGCGACATCTGGCGGGCCAGCCTCCTGGCGGTGGGCATCGTCGCGCTCGTCTACCTCCCGCTGGCGATTGTCACCGTCGGCGTCCGGGCCCATGGGGGCGAGGCGGGAGCGCAGACGCCCCTCGTCCTGCTCGCGGCGAATGTCTTCGGGCCCAGCGCCTCGCGCGTGGTGGGCATCGCGGGACTGCTGCTCTCGTTCATCCCGGTGAATGCCTACGTCGCGGGCACCAGCCGCCTCGCCTTCGCGCTGGGCGAGCGACGCCAGCTTCCCGCCTGGCTTGGCGTCACGTCCGCGTCGGGCACGCCCCACCGGGCGCTCGTGGCGCTCTGTGCCGTCGCGCTGCTGGGCCTCGGGGTGACGCACTTCGCGAAGCTGCGCATCGCGGACCTGCTCCCCTTCTCGACGTCGTCGTTCCTCGCGACGTACGTCCTGTCCATGGCCGCCGCCGTCCGGCTGCTCCGCCCGCCGCTCTCGTATGCGGCCATCCTGTCGCTGCTGGCGTGCACGGTGGTGCTCTTCTTCGTGGGGACGTTCCTCGCGTGGGTGGGCGTCGTCTCCGTCTGCGCGCTCGCCTACCAGCACTTCGCCGCCCGGCGTCGGCCGAGCTGAGGCGGCGCCACTGTCCGGTGCCTCGAGGACGGAACGACACGCTGGCGTCCGGTGCACGCGCGCCCGGACGCGGCCTCACCGCTCGTCTTCGTCGTCGTCCGCGCTGCCGCCCGCCGGCTTGCGCCCCAGCAGCCGGTCGATGTCCCCGCGCGCCTCGTCCGCCTGGGCGGCGGTGATGCGGTTGACTGACGCGAGCTGGTCCACAATCCAGTGCGCGCGCCGCCACAGCGCCCGCGAGCCGGAGGAGGGCGAGCGCTTGCGAGGCGCCGGCAGCATCGCGGCGAGGATGGCCCCCTGCGCCACCGTGAGCTGCGACGCGGACACGCCGAAGTGCTCGCGCGCGCCAGCCTCGATGCCGTAGACGCCCTGCCCCCACTCGACGACGTTGAGATACAGCGCGAGGATGCGCTTCTTGGTGAGCGATTCTTCGAGCCGGTGCGCCAGCACCAGCTCCTTCGCCTTGCGCAGCAGGCTGCGGTCCGTGGACAGCCAGAGGTTCTTCGCCAGCTGCTGGGTGATGGTGGAAGCGCCCCGGCCCAGGCGCCCCTTCTCCCACGCCTCCTCCATCGCCTTGCGGACCTCGGAGGAGTCCACGCCCTCGTGCACGTAGAAGCCGGCGTCCTCGGAGACGAGCACCGCGGCCACCGCGTGCTTTGAGATGGCCGACAGCGCCACCCAGTGCTGGCGGCGGCGGGCCTTCTTCCCCGCCTCCCGGGCCTCCTCCGCGCGCTGCTCGATGAGCGCCGTCGTCTTCGGGTTCTCCTTCTCCAGCGCCCCGGCATCCGGCAGCGTGACGTACTCGTACACGCTGAAGGCGAGCAGCAGCCCCGCGAGCGCGAGCAGCACCTTCTTCCGCCGCGAGCCACGCCCCACGGGCGGAGCGGACCGGGACACGGGGGACGTGGGGGACGCGCTGGCGGAGGAAGCATTGCCACGCACGACCCCCGTGGGCGCCGCGGGTGTGTGCTCAGGCTCCTGGGGCCCCGGAGCCGGCCGACCATCCGAAAGGGACATCAGGCCGGTGCATAGCGCCTCCCGCGCCGGACGTCACGCCCGGGCCCGGAGGTCCGGACTCGGAGCTCCCGCCGTCCGCTGCGCCAGGAGGGCAGCAGCGTTCAAGCGCCGCTCGTCTGCCCCCCGTGCAGGCAGGGGCTCTGGAGCTACCGGCGCTTCGACGATGCGAGCCGCGTGGGGGTGCTCTTCCAGCTCTCGTCCACGGAAGCAAAGCCCGCCACCAGCTCTCCCGCCAGATAGCCCCGGTTGCGCTTGTCCTTGCGGCGCAGCCAGTCGTTGAGGACGCGGCCCTTCTCGTCCTTCCGCGCGTCGGGACGCGCCAGGTTGAACCGACCGCGCTTCACCTGGCCGCTGGCCTTGTGGACGAAAGTCACAGTGCCGTCGTCGCCCACGCGCTCGACGACGCCGATATGCGTGAGGCCGTCGTTGAGCTTCCCGTCCTTGTTCCGGTCATGCGTGTCCCGGAAGAACACCATGTCCCCCGGCCGGGGCGTCTCGCGCAGCGTGCCCAGGCCCGAGGCCTTCCGGTAGATGGCCTTCACGCCGTTCTCCCCGGGAAGGGTCCGCTCCGGCATCAGGCTCAGCCCGGGCTTGCGGTAGGCCAGCTGCGTGAACCCCGAGCAGTCATCGTTCACCGTCGTGCTCACCGTCGTCAGTGAGCGCAGCCCCACCCAGGCCTTCGCGCGCCATACGGCCCGCTCCGCCAGCGTGACGGTGGCCTGACGCTTCGGCGCGCGCTTCCGCACCGCCTCCGCCTCACCGCCCCACAGCAGCATCCCCACCACCGCCCCCAGCCACACTCCACGATGCATGTCCCCGCGTCAGAGCAACGCGCGTGCCGCGCCTGTATGGCCGCTCGGGCGTCAGGCGGTGGACACCCCCATGGGACGCGAGGGTACCCGGTGTGGGAAGGGGATTGCCCACCCGGGACGGCGGGAGGACCGTGGGTGGAACCCTCCGGCGCCAGTGGAAGCACGCAGCTCCCGCAAGGCTCCCGGGCGGGCGGAGCTCAGGCGCCGGGCTGGGGCTGCGCCGACACGTGCTGGAGTGCCGGCCGCACGTGGACCGGCAGCTCCACCACGAAGGTGGCGCCCGCACCCTCCTCGCTCGTGACGTGGATGGTGCCCCCGTGCGCCTCCACGATTTGCCGGGTGAGGAACAGTCCCAACCCCAGACCTCCGTACTGGTGCACCGGCACGGCGCGCTCGAAGCGCACGAAGATGCGCCGCAGCGCCTCGGGCGGAATGCCGATGCCGTGGTCCGTCACCGTGAGCCGGGCGCGGCCTTCCACCTGCGTCAGGTCCACGTCCACCGGGGCGCCGATGCCGAACTTGATGGCGTTGCCCAGCAGGTGGCTGAGCGCCTGCTCCATCCGCCCCCGGTCCAGCCACCCCGAGATGTGGAAGGACTCCCGGCGCAGCCGCAGCTCGCAGCCGGAGCGCGCCGCCTCGTCCGCGAAGCGCTCCACGCACTCCTCCACCAGCGCGGTGAGGTCCACCTCCTCGCGCCGCAGCTCCAGGGTGCCGGTGTTGACGCGGCCCACGTCCAGCACGCTCTCCACCAGCCCCGTCAGCCGCGCCACCTGCCGCGAGATGAAGCCCAGTCGCTCCAGCGCGGCCTCGCGCTCGCCCGAGCGGCGAAGCTGCCCCATCAGGCTCTGCACGCGCAGGGTGAGCGTGGCCAGCGGGGTGCGCAGCTCGTGCGCCGCCACGGCGATGAACTCGTCCCGTGCGCGGATGGCCTCGTGCGCCTCGCCCAGCAGGCGCGCGTTCTCCATCGACAGCTCGCACCGGCGCGCGAGGTCCTCCGCCAGCAGCACGTCGCGCCGGCCCAGCGGGCGGGTCTCCTCGTCCGCCACCATCGCGAGCGCCCCCACCCCCCTCCCGCGCAGCCACAGCGGCACCAGGACCCCCGAGCCGTTCCGGTTCCTCCAGTGCCACGGCTCTCGCGGCAGCGGAGGCAGCTGCCCGCGCAGCCCGACCTCGCGCGCGGGTGTCCACCCCGCCGACGCCACCCGCCGCACCATGCCCTGGTCGTCCACCCTCCAGATGGCGGCGCCCGCGCAGAGGTCCGGGACGAGGAGCCGCACCACCTGCGGCAGCGTGGCGTCCCAGTCCGAAGACCGGGCCAGCACCGCGCCCGCCTCGGCCAGCACGCGCTGGCCCACCTCCGCCCGGCGCCTCCCGGCCACCACCGCCGCCAGCGTGAGCGCCGTCAGACTGAGCACGGCCAGGAAGACCTGCACGGAGAGCACCCGCTCCGCCACCGACATGGGCAGCATGCCGAAGGGGCCACAGCCCTCCGCGGTGAAGCCCACCGCCAGCGTCCCCATCACCACCGACGCGCTCGACGCGCCCCGCGGCCCCTGGCGCAGCGCCGCGGCGATGACGAGCGGAAAGGCCGCGTAGGGCAGCGTCGCGAGGAGCCCCAGCGGCGCCGTGCCGGGGCGACTGAAGATGAAGGTGGTGACGCCGGCCACCAGCGCCAGCAGCACCCACGTCTCCGCCAGGCGACTCGGGCCCGGGGGCTGGCGCGCCACGGGCCACCACGTCAGCAGCACCGGCGCCAGCAGCACGGTGCCCAGCATGTCGCTGAGCCACCAGGCCCGCCACTCGGCCCAGAACGGCAGCGTGCTGCCCCACAGCGCAGTGCCCACCGCCCCCAGCGTGGCGCTCGGCACCGAGCCCACTCCCGCCCCCAGCACCAGCAACCCGGCCACGTCCCGCACCCGCCGGAACAGCACCGGCCCGCCAATGAAGCGCCGCATCAGCACCGCGCCCAGCAGGGTGCGCAGCACGTTGCCCAGTCCCCAGGCCAACGCCGCGTGCACCGGTATCCCCCGCGCCACCACCGTCCCGACCTCCGCCACGAAGATGGCGGCCAGCAGGGCCGGCCACATCCGCACCGGGGAGCGGAGCACGAAGGCCAGGCTCAGCCCCGCGGGCAGCCACAGCAGCGCGCTGTTGAAGGGGGCAAACACGAAGTGCAGGCTGATGAACTTCAGCGCCACGAAGCAGACTGCGAGCAACATGGCGCGTCGTGCCATCACAACCCCCAGCGGAAGGTAAGCAGCACGGGGGTGCCCGGCCGGGTGCTAGGAAGGGCGAGGGCACGAGAGAGCGCACGTCCGGCTTCGGGCCCCACCCCACCCGCCAGGTGGGGAGCAACGGAGTCCCCGCCCGGATGCTCCCGCCCCTGGACGTGAGCTGCACGGCCTCTACACCCTGACGCCGGGCCGCCGCCCCCACATCACCTCGACTTCATGCTCCTGGAGCTGTCCCACTCCTTCCACACGGAGGGCTTCTTCAAGCGCGAGTCCAGCCTCTTCCACCAGCTCGTCCCACGCCCGACCACCTCCGCTCCCCGCCGCCCCCGGGCTTCAAGGGTGTGACGGCGGACACCCTTCACATAAGTCCAGGCACGGAGCGGCCCGGACGCTACATTCCACCTCCCTATGGCGCATCCGACCGAAGACAAGAACTTCCGCCTGCCGACCACCATCCGTCCCCGTCGCTACGTGGCCACCGTCACGCTGGACCTGGACGCGCGGACCTTCTCCGGACAGCAGACCATCGAGCTGGAGCTGGCCGAGCCGGCGCGGGAAATCATCCTCCACGCCATCTCCCTGCAGCTCGGTGAGGTGACGTTCCGCGCGGGGAGCGAGCAGCGCAAGCCCGCCTCCCTCCAGCCCATGACGAAGAGCGAGACGGTGGTGCTCCGCTTCGACACCCCGCTGCCCGCGGGCCCCGCCTCGCTGGACGTGGCGTGGACGGGCCGCTTCATGGAAGGCCTGCGCGGCATCTACCAGGCCGGCAAGGTGGCGGCCACCCAGTTCGAGGCCGCCGACGCGCGCCGCCTCTTCCCCTCCTTCGACGAGCCGGCCTTCAAGGCGAAGTGGGCCCTCACCGTGCGCGTGCCGCCGGGGCTCACCGTGCTGGGCAACGCCCCGGTGCGGAAGGAGGAGCAGGACGGCGGCCTCCAGAAGGTGACGTTCCAGGAGACGGAGGTGCTGAGCAGCTACCTCATCGCCCTCGTCGTGGGCCCGCTGGTGGGCACCGCCGAGCAGAAGGTGGAGGGCGTGCCGGTGCGCACCTGGTCCCTGCCGGAGAAGGCGCACCTGACGCGCTTCGGCCAGGACGTGGCGCTGGCGGTGCTGCCCCGGCTCCAGGACTACTTCGGGCTGCCCTATGCCTTCACCAAGGTGGACCAGGTGGGCATCCCCGACTTCGAGGCCGGCGCCATGGAGAACGCCGGCCTGATTACCTACCGCGAGGTGGCGCTGCTGCTGGACCCGGCCACCGCGCCCCTGTCCGTGCAGAAGCGCGTGGCGGAGGTGGTGACGCACGAGCTGGCGCACCAGTGGTTCGGCAACTGGGTCACCATGGTGTGGTGGGACGACCTCTGGCTCAACGAGGCCTTCGCCACGTGGATGGCCTTCAAGATTGTGGACCAGTGGCGTCCCGAGTGGCGCATGTGGCTGGACTTCGACACGCACCGCGCCAGCGCCCTGCACCTGGACGCGCTCAAGTCCACGCACCCCATCCACGGCGAGGTGCGCAACGCGGCCGAGGCCAGCGAGAGCTTCGACGCGATTACCTACGAGAAGGGTGGCGCGGTGCTGCGGATGATTGAGGGCTTCCTCGGGGAAGGCCCCTTCCGCGAGGGCATCCGCCAGTACATGCGCACGCACGCGCGCGGCAACGCGGTGAAGGAAGATTTGTGGAACGCGCTGGGCAAGGCCGCGCAGCAGCCGGTGGAGGAGCTGGCCACCGCGTGGGTGGGCCAGAGCGGCTTCCCCATGGTGTCCGCGCGGCTGGACGGGCGCACCCTGCTCTTGTCGCAGCGGCGCTTCTACTCGGAGCCGGGCGTGCAGAGCGACGAGAAGTGGCCGGTGCCCATGGTGCTGCGCTACGAGGACGGCTCCGGCGTGCGCGAGCAGCGCGTGCTGCTGCGGGACGCGCAGACCGCGGTGAAGCTGGAGGGCTCGGGCGAGGTGAAGTGGCTGACGGCCAACGCCGGCTCCACCGGCTTCTACCGCGTGTCGTACGACAAGCCGGCGATGGAGAAGCTGGCCACGAATGTGAAGGCGCTGGCGCCCTCGGAGCGCATCTCCCTGCTGGCGGACCAGTGGGCGCTGGTGCGCTCGGGGCAGGCCTCCATCGGCGACCTGCTCGATTTGGCCGGCCGCTTCGGGGACGAGGAGGACGACTCCGTCCTGGACGAGCTGGTGGGCCGGCTGGCGTACATCGAAGGCCGGCTGGTGGATGGCGAGGACCAGGAGCGCTTCCGCCGGTGGGTGGGGCGGCTGCTGGCCCCCGGCCTCAAGCGCGTGGGCTGGCAGGCGGCGGCGGGCGAGTCGGACCAGGTGAAGCTGCGGCGCGCGGCGCTGGTGCGCGCGGTGGGCGGCCTGGCGCGCAGCCCGGAGGCGCTCGCCGAGGCCCGCCCGCGCGTGGCCCGCATGCTGGAAGGCGACCGGGACGCGCTGGAGCCCAACCTGCTGGACGCGGCGGTGGCCATGGTGGCGCGCGCAGGGGACTCGGCCCTCTTCGAGACGTTCCTCCAGCGGATGCCGAAGGAGCCGGACCCGGCCACGCAGCGCCGCTACCTCATGGCGCTCACCGGCTTCGAGGACCCGGCGCTGGCCGAGCGCTCGCAGGGGCTCTACTTCAGCGACACGGTGAAGACGCAGGACGTGGCCAGCTTCGTGGCAGGCCTGCTGGCCAACCGCACCGGCCGCGAGACGTGGTGGGCGCAGATGCAGAAGCGGTGGAAGGACGTGTTGGGCCGCTCGGGCAGCGCGCCCATGCTGCTGCGCCGCATCGTCGAGGCCATGGGCATCCTCCGCACCCGCGAGCACCTGGAGCAGGTGAAGGCGCTGCTCCAGGCCAACCCCGTGCCCGAGGCGCTGCAGGCCACCGCGCAGACGCTGGAGCGGCTGTCCCAGGACGTGGCCCTGCGTGAGCGCTGCGGCCCCGAGGTGTCCGCGTGGCTGAAGAAGCAGCCGTGAAGACCACCCTCACGCCAGCCAGCCTCGCCAGCGCGCGCGAGGCTCTACGCCTGGCCAACACCCGCTTCGAGCGCGCGTATCCCGGCGAGTCGCCCCGCCGGCAGCCCGTGCACGTGGTGTACGGGGGCGCCCACCTCTTCCGCGCGACGACGGCGCGAAAGCTGGGGGACCTGGCGCTCGCGGCGCTGAAGGAGTACGCCCCGGACGCGGCCGAGCTGGCCCATGGCCTGGGGCTGCCCCAGCGGGGCCGCTTCGCCCAGCGCGTCTACGGGCGCGTGGTGGACAAGCTCGAGCGCGAGCCGGTGGAGGACCTGCGCGTCGACTTCGAGGACGGCTACGGCCACCGCCCCGACGCAGAGGAGGACGGGCACGCCGTCTCCGCCGCCGAGGAGATGGCGCGAGGCCTGGAGCAGGGCTCACTGCCGCCGTTCATCGGCATCCGGGTCAAGTCCTTCACCGAGGAGCTGTTCGAGCGGTCGTCGCGCACGCTGGACTTGTTCGTCACCACGCTGCTGGAGCGCTCGGGCGGGAAGCTGCCGCCCTCCTTCGTCGTCACGCTGCCCAAGGTGACGATGCCGGAGCAGGTGGCCACCCTCGCGCGCATCCTGGAGGTGCTGGAGACGGAGCGCGGCCTGCCGACGGGCTCGGTGGGCATGGAGCTGATGGTGGAGACGCCCCAGGCCCTGTTCGATTTGGAAGGGCGGCTGCACCTGCCCCGGCTGGTGGCGGCGAGCGCGGGACGCTGCACCAGCGTGCACCTGGGCGTGTACGACTACACCGCCGCGCTCAGCGTCAGCGCCCACGCGCAGAGCATGCTGCACCCCGCCTGTGACTTCCTGCGGGACGTGGTGCAGGTGTCGCTCGCCGGCACCGGCGTCATGCTGGCCGACGGCGCCACCCACGTCATGCCCGTGCCACCGCACAGGGCGCAGGGCGAGGCCGGGGTGCTGCCCACGCAGCGGCGGGAGAACATGGAGGCGGTGCACCGGGTGTGGCAGCTCTCGTACCGGCACATCCGGCACTCGCTGGAGCGCGCGTGGTACCAGGGGTGGGACTTGCACCCGGGGCAGTTCCCCGTGCGCTACGCGGCCGTGTATGCGTTCTTCCTGGAGGGGCTGGATGCCGCCTCTCGCCGGCTGAAGGCATTCATGGAGAAGGCCGCGCAGGCCACGCTGGTGGGCGACGTGTTCGACGACGCGGCCACCGGACAGGGACTGCTCAACTTCTTCCTGCGCGGGCTGAGCTGCGGTGCGCTCAACCAGGACGAGGTGCTGGCCGCCGGCCTCACGCTGGAGGAGCTGCGCAGCCGCTCCTTCCGCGCCATCGTCGAGTCACGCCGGGCCCGCGCCTCAGGAGGGTGAGGGCCCGGAGCGGACTGGGGGCGTGCTGTTCGGAAATGTCGGGGGTTTGCGCGGCGCGAATGTCCCGACATTTCCGAACAGCACGGTCTACGGCGCCGCCGGGCCGGGGCCCGCGCCCGGTGTCCCGGTGCCATCCGGAGTGCCGGAGCCTCCGGCGCCTCGGGTCTGCATGAACTCGCGCACCACCGCGACGTCGATGGCCAGCACGCCGAGCAGGAAGAGCCAGGGCCCCAGCCGCGCGGAGAGCCCCAGCAGCCCCCAGACGGTGAGGAGCACGGCGAGGCCGAGAGGCAGCAGCGGCGCCACCGCTGCGCGCGCCCGGGGCACCAGGGCCAGCAGCGCGAGCGCCAGCAGCGACATCACCGCGAGCGGGGCTCCCGCTCGGGCCCTTCCGGACGTGCGGTACACGTAGGGCGTGTAGGAGGGGTTGGACCGCCAGCCGTAGTTCCACTCGTCCCATGAGGAGCCGGTGGGACGGCCGCTCCGGTCCATCTCCGTCACGCGAGAGACTTCATACCCGTAGCCTCCCAGCGACGCCCAGCCGCCGACGCCCGAGCCCCAGGAGAACAGGAGCGACACCGCACACGCGGCGGCGCCCGCGAGCACGAAGCGCTTGAAGCGCGCAGCACCCGGACGTGGCCGCAGCTCGGGAGCCGACGAGGGGGACGCCTGGAATACGCGCCACTGCACGTAGCCAAGCACGACGGCGGCCCCCAGCCAGAGCACCGGCACGAGCCCGAGGCCCAGCGCCAGGAAGGCGAAGGTGAGCGTGAGTCCGGTGAAGAGGGGCAGGAAGGCGGGATGCGAGGCCACCTGCGCGAGCCGCTCCAGGAAGGGAGGCACGGGCCGGCCCGCGGCGCGCCACTCGCGAGCGCCCAGCAGCACGCTGCCCGCGAGCATGACCACCGACCAGGGCAGGCCGATGGTTCCACCGATGACAGGGAGCGCAGGCAGGAGGACGGCCGTGGCGACCAGCCCCGAGCCGAGCAGGGGCAGCGAGCCTCCTGGAAGGCGCTCACGCAGGCGAGGGTCCTCCAGCAGGTTCTGGACCGCGCGGCCGGCGGCCTCGGCGGTGCGGCGGGCGGTGTCGGCCGCGTCCTCCACGGGCGAGTTGGCGGAAGGAACGTTCGTTCCACAGTGGGGACAGGCGGGACCCGGGTTCGCGGGAAGGGGCTGGCCGCAATGCGAGCAGAGCATGAGGTCCCTCGTAGCAGCGGGATGAGGCGAAGCCTACCGCCTCCCGAGGCAGGGCGAGCCCCGGGATGTCCCGTGGCTGACGAGCCCACGCCTTCCCGGGGAACAACCTCCGTGGCCCCTGACGTCATTCCAGGGTCGCGCTAGCGTCCTCCTGCTCCGTTCCAGGGGCACGCTGGCGTCTTCCTGCTCCATTCCAGGGACACGCTGGCGTCTTCCTTCCCCGCTCCGAGGTCACGCTAGCGTCATCGTCTCCTCCCTTCCCGGTGCTTCCCCTGCTCCACCCCGAGTCCACCGATGCGGCGATTCGCCCTCCTGCTGTGCCTCGCCACCGCCTGTGCCGGACCCTCACGGACCTCCCGGACGGAAGCCGAGCCGTCAGGGACGCGGACAGGCGCCCCGGGTACCGGAACGCCTGGCAGGCCCACCGAGCCCGAGCCCACGGGCCCCTTCGCACGTGAACTGCCGCCACTGCCGAAGCAGCGGGTGAACTCCCCCGAGCGCGTCTTCACCGCCGAGGTAGAGGCGTCCGCCCCGCCCACGCTGACGCGCAACGAGGGCTCCACGCGCATCGACATCCCGCTGGGCACGGAGGCCGCGCTGGCGTGCTTCGTCTATGAGCGTCCGCTGGATGCCGCGGGCGCGCTGCTCGCGGTGGCGAAGGCGGTCGGCAGCGGCCCGGGCGTCACGGTGCGGCGCATGGCGCCCACGGAGGTCGCGGTGGTAGCTGGAGCGCCGGCCCTGTTCCTGCGCGTGGACTACGAGACGGCCACGTCCGGCGGCACGGGAGCGGGGCAGATGAAGCTGATGGTGAGCGCGAGCCCCGGGCTGCCGCTGCTGTGCGCGCACGACGAGCCCGGCTACGCGAAGACGTTCCGGCGCATCACCACCGACCTGGCCCGCTCACTCCAGGTGCCGGGCCGTGCACGTCCGACCGCGCGTGGCGAGGAACTCCATGTACTGAAGCTGGACGGGAAGCTCGCCGGCTTCGAGTGGCGCACGTCGAGAAGCGTGGGGGGCGGCCACACGCGCACCGAGTCCACCACCAGCCTGCTCCTGCCCCGCGCGGAGGGCGGCCTGCGCGCGGAGGACAGCACCACCACCACGCTCACCGACGAGCGAGGCTACCTGACGGAGCTGCGCCATGCGCGTGCGGAAGACGGCACCCTCGCATTGCAGGTGACGCTGCGGCGTGAGCCGGCGCCAACGGCCCTTCCCACTCCGAGCGCCGGGTCAGCGACGCGCACCGCACCGGACGGCCAGCAAGCGGTTCGCACTACACCGAGTGCCGAGTCCGCGGCTCGCACCACCCCGAGCGCCGAGTCCGCGGCCCGCGCCGCACCGAGCGCCAAACCAGCGCCTCGTCCCACCCCGAGTGCCGAGCCAGAACCTCGGACCGCCACAATCCGGGAACCCACCAGCCCAGAGGGCCTCACCGTCCCCGGCACCCCCTACCGCTACGAAGGACGCCAGGGCCCGCGCGCGCTGAAAGGTACCTTCATCTCGAAGCGAGGGCTCGCCACGGAAGACGACATCCGCCTCACCCTCAGCAAGTGGCTGCTGTCCGGAGACAGACCGGAGGTGGTGCTCGACGTGTACCGCCCCGCCGTCGACGCCACCGCCCCCGTGGAGCTCACGCTACGTCGTGACTCCTCCGCAAGCGCCGGTCCGCGCGCGCTCACGCTGACGATTGGAGCCAGCACCGCCAAGGCGAGAGCGGACACCCAGGGTCTGCTGGAGTGGCTGGAGCTGTCCCGCCCGGAAGGGATGCTCACCTCCGAGCTCATCCACACCGCTCCGTGACGCGCCCGCTTCTCCGCCCCTGGCGTCCCCGGAGCCCGGCCTGAAGCCGCCAGCTCACCTCACCACAGCATGTCCTGGTCCTCGGTGACGCCGGGCACGTTGGACAACTCCAGCGTGCGCGCGCCCACCTTCACCGTGCCCGCGAAGAAGCCCACCGGCTGCGCGAAGTGGCTCACCACGAGGCGCAAGTCCCGCTCCTCGCGGTGGACGTAGAACGGCTGGAAGCGCAGGTCCACCGCGCCATCCACCGTCGTCAGTCGCCACGGCTCCATCAGCTCCTTCGCGTTGTACTCGAAGCGCGCCCGCGCCAGCGGATACAGCCGGTCCCCGAGCCACAGCGCATTCTCATTCGCCACGTCCGAGCTCTCGTTGAAGCCCTCCACGAGGTTGATGCCCACCGGCGTCCCGTCCGCCAGCCGTCCCGCGGCGAAGGCCCAGCGCCACGCCGTGTGCCGTGCGAGGTAGCCCTGCGTGTAGTCCATGCCGCCCACGCCGCCATCCAGCCGGAAGCGCTTCCCACCCGCCTCCAGGCTGCCGAAGGTCAGCAGGCCATTGCGCTTCATGGTGACATTCACCAGCCCGTCACCCTCCACCGGCGCAATCACCGTCAGCGCGGGAGGGCCGCCGGCCACCAGCAAGTCCCCGGCCCACTGGAAGGACTGGAGGCTGCCGGTGCGAAGCCGGCTGACGTCCACCTCCACCCGGTAGCGCTCGTCCTCCTCGCCGCGCCGCACCGACAGCTTGCCCCCCAGCGTCCGGAAGCACGCGTTGAGCCCCGCCCCGGGTTTGTCTCCCAGCTCCACCATGGGCCCGGGCGCGCCCAGGAAGCTCACGTCACACAGCGGCCGGCGCTCGCGCAAATCCAACGCCACCGCGAAGGCGCTCGCCGTGTAGCCCAGGTCCACCACCGCGAAGAGGGCCGCCACCTCCGGCGTGGCCGCGAAGGTGTAGTGCCAGCGCTTGCGCTTGAGCAGCCGCGTGGTGCGCGTCGGGGACCACTGCCCCTGCAGCTTGGGAAGGTCCACCTCGGGCAGCTCGCCCTGGTAGGTGCCAAATCGGGGCTCGCCCCGCGCCGAGGCCACGGAGGCGGGGGCGGGAGGAAGGGAGGCTTCTCGCTCAGGCGTCATCTGCCCCCATTGGAAGGCAACTGCGCGCGGATGTCATCCGGAGTCGCCCACCAAGGGCCACCCGCCGACATTGCCGCCCCGTGGGGCTACCAGGTGATGTGCAGATCGAAACTCATGGGGGAGTGGCGCTCGGAAGTAATCGTCGCCTCGGCGCGCGCCAGCTTCAGCCACTCCAGCAGGACGCCCGACATGAAGCCCGACATCACCTGGAAGTCGTTGCGGAACTCCATGCGGAAGGTGCGCTCTCCCAGCTGCACCAGCGCCACCTTCAGCGGGGAGTCGTCTAACAGCACGTGGTCCGGGAAGCGCTTGAGGTAGCGCACCGGGCCCAGCATGGGCAGGCCCGCCGCCACCACCCGGCCCATCAGCGTCTGGACGAAGCCCTGCACGAAGCTGCGGCCCAGCCTCAGCCGCGCATCTTCAATCGGCAGGTCCGGGTACAGGTGCGCGCAGGTGACGTCCACGCACCGGTTGAGCACCCGGATGGGGTACTCCCTCTCCAGGGAGTGCACATCCACGCCCTCGGCGCGCAGCAGGCCCGCGAGCGCTCCGTCCGCGTTCAGCCCCTTGAGGAAGAGGCACTCGAACACCATTGCGCGGCTCATCGGCTCGGAAGGCATCAGCGTGTCAGCCTCACACCGTCCGAATGGAAACGGAAGCGCCCCGAAGCAGGCGCGCGAACTGACCCGGAGGGGTGCTCAGAGACCCTCAGCCGCGCCCGAAGATGATGCGCTCCTGGGTGAGCAGGCGGGCGGTGAAGCGCAGGGCCACCGCCGACACCACGAGGCTGGACGCGGCGGCGATGAGGAAGGGCAGCGGCCCCAGCGCCTCCCCGCGCATCACCTCGCCGGCCAGCAACTCCTGCCCCAGCACCGGCACGGCGAACATCCACGGCTTCGTCTGCAGCGGCGACAGCGCCAGCACCATGCCCGGCAGCATGGGCACCACCATGAGGAGCGACAGGTACGTCTGCGCCTCCTTGAAGGAGCGCGCATAGGTGGACACCCACATCTGCACCGCGGACGCGGCCAGCGTCAGGGGCAGTACCGCGACGGCCATGCCCAGCGCGGCGGGCGCGTCGAAGCGGGCCTTCACGCCCAGGTCCTCCAGCGGCACGCGCCGCACCACCAGCAGGTACGCCACCAGCGTCAGCAGCACCGCGCCCGCCGCCATGGCGACGGTGGCCAGCCACTTGCCCGCCACCACCGCGCCCCGCGGCGCGGGGTTGAGCAGCAGCGGCTCCAGCGAGCCGCGCTCGCGCTCGCCCGCCATGGTGTCGCTGGCCAGCTGCATGCCGCCCGCGAAGGCGGCCAGCACCAGGAACAGGGGCACCATGTTCAGCACGCCCGCCGCCGTGCGCTCCGGCGTGGACAGGTCCAGCTCCTCCACGCGCACGGGAATGGCCAGCTCCGGGGCGATGCCTCGCGCGTAGAGGCGCTGGTCGCCCAACAACCGCGCGTACGCCTCCAGCAGCCGGCGCGCGCGCAGGATGGTGTGGCGCGCGGACTGGCGCGAGCTGTCCACCACCAGCTGCACCTCGGCGGTGCGTCCGGAGGAGTACTCCTTCCCGTAGTCCTCCGGCACCACCAGCACCGCGTCCAGCGTGCCCGCGCGGATGCGGGACTCGTAGTCCTCCGGCGCCTCGGTCAGCGTCGCCCCGTAGCGCTCCAGGAAGCTCATCAGGCTGGGGGCATGGGCGCGCCCCACCACCGGCAGCTCCAGTGGCCGGTCCTGCCGGTACCAGGAGGCCAGCAGGTTGAACATCACCAGGAAGACGACGGGGCCCAGCAGCGGGAACATCACCGCGGTGAGCACCGAGCGCCTGTCGCGCAGGTGGTCCTTCAGCTCCTTGCGGAAGACGGTGAGGGCCAGCCGCCTCATTGCATCAGCCCCTGCTCGCTGCCGATGGTGGCCACGAAGGCCTCCTCCAGGCTGTCCTTGCCGGTGCTCGCCCGCAGCGCGTCCGGCGTGCCGTCCGCCACCACCCGGCCATGCGCCACCACGACGATGCGGTCACACAGCGCGGCCACCTCCTGCATGACGTGGCTGGAGAACACCACGCACCGCCCCTCGGCCTTCAGCCGCCGCAGCAGCGAGCGCACCGCGCGGGTGCTCATGACGTCCAGGCCGTTGGTGGGCTCGTCCAGCAGCACGTTGCGCGGCCCGTGCACCAGCGCGCGCGCCAGCGCCACCTTCACCCGCTCGCCCTGGCTGAAGCCCTCGGTGCGCCGGTCCGCGATGTCCCGCATGTCCAGCAGCTCCA
The DNA here is from genome assembly GCF_010894435.1 of Pyxidicoccus trucidator. Taxonomy (NCBI): domain Bacteria; kingdom Pseudomonadati; phylum Myxococcota; class Myxococcia; order Myxococcales; family Myxococcaceae; genus Pyxidicoccus; species Pyxidicoccus trucidator. The sequence goes on from NZ_JAAIXZ010000012.1 coordinate 336,536, forward strand.
GCAGCTCGTCCACGCGCCTGTCCAGCGCCGCGCCGGACAGCCCATGCAGCTCGCCGTAGTAGCGCGCGTGCTCACGGGCGGTGAGGCGCGGGTAGAGGCCGCGCGCGTCCGGCAGGACTCCCAGCGCCCGGCGCGCGTCCTGAGGCCGCTGCACCACGTCCACGCCGTCCACCAGCGCGGTGCCCCCGTCGGGCCGCACCAGCGTGTAGAGCATGCGCATCGTCGTCGTCTTGCCGGCGCCGTTGGGGCCCAGCAGGCCCGTAATCACGCCGTCCTCCGCGGTGAAGGACACGTCCTCCACCGCCGTCACCCGGCCGAAGCGCTTGTGCAGGTTCCTGGCTTCAATCATCTCAAGGCACCGGCCCGGCGAAGGAGGTGAAGAAGGGAGGCCGCGTGAGGCTCGAGCCGCAGGCGGGCGTCAGCCCCTCCACGCTCCCTCGCGTCAGCAAGTCGACCATCAGCGAGCGCGCGCAGTCCGCGCCCAGCGTGTTGTGGCCCACGCCGGGCACCACCACGTGCAGGCCATTCTTCAGCGTGCGCTTCGCGTCCTCGGCCCAGGCGGGCGGCGTCACCGGGTCCAGCTCTCCCGACAGCAGCAGCGTGGGCACGTCCGACACCACCGCCTCGCGGTAGCCTTTGGGCAGCGTCGCGCGCGGCCAGCCCTGGCAGACGTCGAGCACCTCGCGGCCCATGTCCGGGCCGAACCACGTCCCCTTCGCCTCGCGCTCCACCGCCGCCGCGTCGAAGAAGGGCGCGTCCTCCGCGCAGACGATGGCGTAGTAGAGGCCATGGCTCACCGTGTGGCCCGAGCTCTCCGACAGGCCCACGCTCAGCGCCACGAAGGGCGCCCACTCGCCGCGCGTCGCCGTGTCCAACATCAGCGGCACCAGCGATGCCACCTCCGGGCTGTAGAGGTGGCTGAACAGCTCCGAGAGGAAGGCCCGGCGCGAGAGGACCAGATCCTCCGGCACGCCGGTGCGCGGGTGGGGCACGCGGACGCGCGCGGGCTCCGCTTCCAGCTTCTCCAGCAGCGCCTCCGTGCGAGGCCGCAGGTCCGGGTATGCCTTCGCGCACGTCGCGTCCTTCTCACAGTGGGCCAGCAGCGACTCCAGCGCGCGCTGCCCGTCGCGGGGCGCGTTCAGCGGCAGGTACAGGCTCATGGGCGCCACGCCGTCCAGAATCGCGGTGCGCACGCGCTCCGGGTGCTGGCGCATGTACACCAGCGCCGCGCGCGTGCCGTAGGACACGCCCCACAGGTTCACCTTGTCGTAGCCCAGCGCCGCGCGCACCTCGTCCAGGTCCTCCATGGCGATGGGCGTGGTGTAGTGGCGCACGTCCGCGGCCCAACCCTCGCGACACTTGCGCAGCTTCTCCACCGCGCCGGTGTCGGCGAAGCGCGCCGCCAGCCCTTCTTCCAGCGGGTGCGGCTCGCACTCCAGCGGGTTCGAGTCCCCGGTGCCGCGCTGGTCCACCAGGACGATGTCGCGCTTGCGGCGGATGCGGTCCAGCGCGAGCAGCACCTGCACGCGCGTCGCCGCCTGGCCCGGGCCTCCCGCCAGCAGCACCAGCGGGTCCGGCTCCGCCTGCGAGGCCAGCGCCGGCACCACCACCACGCGCAGGGGTATCTTCCGGCCCGTCTTCGCGGCGCGGTCCTCGTACACCTCGTACGTGCCGCAAAGCGCCTGGCTGGCCAGCCCCTTCAGCCGACAGGGCGTCAGCGTCAGCTTCCGCGCATCCGGAGCCGAGGAGCCACCTTGCGAGCAGCCCGCCAGCATCAGCGCCGTGAGCCCCAGGGCCAGCCACCGCCAGCACCTGGAAGGAGGAGAGGGGGGGATGTGTGTCCGGACCCCGGGCAAGGGTGCCTCCATCATGGTGCGGGGAGGTCTGCCACATACCATCCGCCCGGCGGCGCGGTACACCCATCCGCCACGCCGCTTCGGCGCCGTTGAATGCCGCGCTAGAAAGGCGCGTCCGGTGATACGCCCATGCCCACGATGAAACGCGCCCTCCTCGTCCTGGCCGTCCTCTCCCTCACCACGCTGAGTGGCTGCGCCGCGCTCCAGAACCTCCTGAAGGGGGCCTTCAAGAAGCCCACCCTCACCTTCAAGACGGCCCGGCTCTCCAGCGCGTCCCTGTCCGACGCCACCGTCGACCTCGTCTACGAGGTGAACAACCCCAACGGCTTCGGGCTGGACCTGGCCTCGGTGGACTACTCCTTCTTCGTCGAGGGCAAGCAGGTGGTGGCCGGCAAGCCGAAGAAGGGCCTGTCGCTCAAGTCCAATGGCAAGAGCGAGCTGGTGTTCCCCGCCAACGTGAAGTTCGCGGACATCGTCCCCGTGGTGGAGACCTTCCTCAACAAGGACAGGGCCGGCTACAAGGCCGAGGGCAGCGTGGGCATCAAGACGCCCATCGGCGTGCTCAAGTTCCCCCTGTCGAAGGAGGGCACCTTCGAGGTGCCCAAGATTCCGCAGGTCTCCTTCCAGGCGCCCCGCATCAAGGGCATCAGCGGCACCAGCGCCACGGTGGAGTTCCCGCTCGAAATCAAGAACCGCAACAGCTTCCCGCTGCCGGTGGCCGGGATTACGGGCGCCCTGAAGGTGGCCGGGGCGAATGTGGGCACCCTGTCCACAGGCAACCTGGGCCTGCTGGACGGCAGCGGGACGAAGCAGGTGACGCTGCCGCTCACCATCAACCTCCTGAACGTCGCCTCGGCCGCCATGGCCCTGCGCTCGGGTGGCAACGCCCAGGTGAAGCTGGACGGAAAGCTCACCTCGGACGCCCAGTCCGTGCCGCTGAACCTCAGTCAGCTCGTGAACTTCGTGAAGTGACGCCTGCTTGCACCCCAAGCGGCGAGGACTGAACCCCAGGGTTGTCCTGGGGCGCCCTTGACGTTACGGTGGGTCGTCCCCTTTCCGGGGTTGATACCACCCATGCGCCGCATCCTCTTCAAGTCCAAGATTCACCGCGCCACCGTCACCCAGGCAGACCTGGACTACGAGGGCTCGGTCACCATCGACCGGGACCTGCTGCGCGCCGCCGACATCCTTCCCTACGAGAAGGTGGCGGTGTGGAACGTCACCCGGGGCACCCGCCTGGAGACGTACGCCCTCGAGGGCCCGTCCGGCAGCGGCGTCATCTGCATCAACGGCGCGGCGGCCCACCTCAACCAGCCTGGCGACCTCGTGATTCTGGCCACCTTCGCCGAGGTGGAAGAGGCGGAGCTCGCCGGCTGGAAGCCCACCGTGGTGTTCGTGGACGGAAAGAATCGCATCGTCCCCGGCCTCCACGAAGAGATTCCAGGGCCGCAGCGCCGCTCGGCCTGAGCCCCCCGCTTTGCCCCACCGGACGCCTTTTGCCATGCTCCGCCCATCTTTAGTGATGGGGCGGCAGGCCCCGGAGGCGTCGATACGATGAGGCGGATGTGGGCAGCAGCCAGTGCGCTGGCAGTGCTCTCGGGTTGCTCGGGCATTGGCTCGTTCCGCCCCAATCCCAATGACGAGGACCCCATCTACGGGGCCATCCCCGTCGTGAAGGCGCCGCCGAAGGACAGGTGCACGGACCACGGCAAGTCCAACGCCCGCGCCGCCTGTGACGAGGCCATGTACCTGGGCACCGAGTACACGCGCCGGCTGTCCGTGGGCGACGAGGTGTGTCTGGAAGGGGGCTACGGCGAGGAGCCCGGCTCCGCGTGCAAGGCGCGCGCGGCCGTCATCGACACGTCCCCCAACCAGGTGAAGCTGGAGGTGCGCGGGGCGAAGCCGGACTCGCGCTGGTTCAACGTGGAGATGCGGCACGCCTGGTACGAAGAGGGCGCGCTGGTGGACCTCTACCTGTCCGAGCGGGGTTATTAAGGGACAGGCGGGACAAGGAGCGGAACGGATGGGCTTCTACGACAGCGTGGCCGAGCGGCTGGCCTTCCTCAAGATGCTGAGCCCGGGGGAGCTGAAGAAGCTCGGCTCGGCGAAGCTGTCGGACGTGGTGCTGCAGGAGGTGGCGCGCGCCCGCGTCCGCGTGGCGGAGCTGGAGAAGCGCTACCCGCAGTCCGCGCCCAAGGATTTGGCCCAGCGGCTCATCGACGAGAAGAAGAACCTCGCCGGCATGGTGGGCGGCGTCAGCGGCGTCTTCGGCCTGGTGGCGCTGCCGGCGGACCTGGTCTTCATGGCCTACCTGCAAATCATCCTGCTCACCGACGTGGCCACCCTCTACAAGGTGAACCTCAAGACGGAGCGCGCCCGCGGGGAGATGCTGGACCTCTTCGGCTACGCCAACGGGCTGGGCCCGCTGCACCGGGCGGGCCCCAAGGTGGTGGGGAAGCTGGGGGCCATGCTGCTGGAGAAGGGCGGCATGCACACGCTGGGTCGCGCCATGCCGCTGGTGGCCGCGCCCGTCACCGCGTACTTCAACAACCAGCACATCCAGATGGTGGGCGAGCAGGCCGTGCGCTTCTACGAAGGCTTCGACAAGGCGCACGCCAAGGCGAAGGCCCAGCGCAAGGCCACCGGGAGCTGACGCCCTCCAGCCCCCGAGCCTCCGCGCGCCTCGCGAGGGCGCGGCTCAGGGCCCGGGCACCTGCGCGTAGCCCAGCAGCCGCTCCATGTGGCTGAGCAGGTAGCTGAAGCCTTGCACGCGCGGGCCGTGGCCGCCCTCCACCGTGTAGAGGATTCCGTAGGCCACGTGGTGCACCAGCCCCACGTGGTCCTCGCGGCCGTCCGAGTCCGCGCGGGCCCAGACGACGAGGTCCCCAGGCTCCGGCAGGTAGCGCTCCCCGGACAGGTGCGCCCAACCCCGCTGGCCCAGCTCGCCCAGGAGCTTCCGCGCGCTGACGGTATAGGGAAAGGGCGGGCCACCCGGGTCCTGCCAGAAGCACCAGCTCACGAAGCCCGCGCACCACGAGCTGCCCTCGGGCGCCAGGCCGTTCAGGTACTTGCGAATCCACGGGCCCACGCCGGGGCCGCCCTCCTCGCCCGCGCCCGCCTTCAGCTCCTCAATCGCCAGGGCCAGCGCGTGCCGCCCGCGCTCGCTGCCGCCCAGCTCGGGCAGCGCCATCCGGGTGAAGTCGATGACGGGAGCCGTGAAGAAGAGGGGCGCCGGGTGCGTCAGGCTCCACCATGTGGTGGGTCCCACCAGGCCGTCCACCACCAGCGGCTCGCCATTGGCATCCAGGTGCTGCGCCTGGAAGGCGACCACCGCCGCGCGCGTGGCCTCCCCGAAGTCGCCGTCCGCGCCCAGCGGGTAACCCCACCGCGTGAGCAGCTCCTGAAGCCGTTGGACCTCGGGCCCCGTGTCCCCCAGGCCCAGCCTTCGCGCCATGCGTGCCGTCTCCCCGTGGTGCCCCGACCGGCGCCGACGTCCCCCTCCATGTTGGGGATGCCCCAACGAGGCGACTCCTGGCGCCGGGGACAGGGAGGCTGCCGGCCCCTCAACGCCGCGCTCCGCCTTCAGGGTGGCCCCGTCCGCCCCCCGACTCCCGGTGAACATCCGGCGATTTCAGAAGGGTCCGATATGCCTCCCCGCACCAGACGTTTCCAGTCCCAGGCGGGGCGAGTGCCCCCTCGATGGCGGGCTGCTGACCGACCTCTGCCGGAGGGGTCGCGGTACCCGCGGAGGCGTGCAGATGTCCGAACTCTCGATGGAAGTGCGGGTGCAGGTCGCGAGGTTGCGGAATCTCATCATCGACGTAGCGCGCTGCGGCGCGCTGAGCAGCCCCCTGGGCGCGCTGCCTCACACGGAGTTGGACCCCATGGAGGTCCAGGCCCTCTGGTGGCTGAAGGCGGAGAGCCTCCTGCCCGTCAACGTCCTCGCCGACCGCCTCGGCGGCATCGCCCTTCCCCGCCTCAGCCGCCTGTTGGACCGGCTGGAGGACGCGAAGCTCGTCCAGCGCGAGCGCTCGGTGCGGCATGACCGGCGGCGCGTGCGCGTGCGCCTCACCGAGCAGGGCCGCGCCCTGGCGGAACAGGCGGACTCCGTGGTGCAGGAGCGCATGGCGAAGCTGCTGCTGCCGCTCGGAGGAGAGCAGCGCAGCGAGCTGATGGACATGCTGGAGGGCTGGGTGCAGGCGATGGGCTGCTGGAACCGCGCCGAGGAGCAGGCCGCCACCGAGGAGACCGAGGCGGAGGCTCCCGACACCGCCGAGGTATCGGCGTCGAGGACCAGCGCGCCGCGGCCCATGCTCACGCGCGCCGAGCCTGACGCCATCACCGCCAACGCGGCCTGAGTACGACGGCCCCTATATAATGATGCGGGCGACGCCAGCCGCGCTGGCTGCGCCCCATATAAAGGATGCGTGCGGCTACAGCCGCACCTCCACCACGCCCGTCGCCTGACAGGCCGCGCTGGCTTCACCCACCCACGGCGCACGGCCGTCCGCCTCCACCTCCAGGTGGAGTGAGTCGGCGCGCACACGGCCCAGCCGCCAGCGCCCTTCCGCGTCCGTATGGCCCCGCGCCGGTGGCAGCGAGCCCAGGCCGCTGGCGCTGGTGACGAGCGCTCCATACACCGGCGCACCTGCCGCCGTGACGCGCACCTCGCAGGGCACGCCCGCCTCGTCCACGCGCACGGTGACGGAGCGCTCCAGAGACTCTCCCCCCAGCTCCGCCGGGGTGCTGGCATGGACCTCATGGGGAGAGGCGGCGGCCAGCACGCGGTACGTCCCCGGCTGGAGCAGCGACACGGCCACGCCCTCCTCTTCGTCCTGGAAGAACTCCGCGGGGTGCGTGAGCCACGCTCCGTCCGCCTCGCGCCGCTGCAGCAGGTACACCGGATAGGGCCTCCGGGAATGCGCTTGGAGCTGTCCCCGGGTGAAGCCGTCCAGGCGCAGCACCAGCCACCGGAACGCCGGCACGCGCCACGTGACTTCCGCGTCGGACGCGCCAGCCTCCGGAGTGAAGTCGAACTCCCGCAGGGCCGGTGCCACCGGCCGTCCCGAGCGCGGAGCCTCCACCTCCACGGTGAAGCGCGACGGCTTCCATGAAGGCAGCCCCGGCGCGGTGAAGCGCCCATCCTGCTCCAGCGCGAGCGCCTCCCCTTCCGGCCCCAGCAGCCGCGCGCCGGGCGGAGGCTTCGCCGAGCCCTCCAGCAACACCCGCCCCCGCAGCGTCACCGTGCCGCCCACGCCTTGCGGGAAGAGCGCATCCACGTCCAGCACCACCCGCTCCACGCGTCCCTCGCGCAGCGGCACTTCCACCGGCCCGCCCTCGCGTCCCGAGGCGCTCCGCGGCCACAGCCGCACGGCCGGGTCCGGCGGCAGCGGCAGGAGCGACGTGTCCTCCTCCACCGACAGCGGCAGGGGCGTGCCCTCCCGCAGCGCCGCCTCCACGCCCGGCGCCACGTGTCGCAGCACCGGCAGCAATTCGCTCGCGCGCTCGGCGCCGCGCGAGTCCACGTCCACCACGCGCTCCAGCCTCACGGAGAACGGGCCGTGCTCCGGCCGTGCGCCCGCCAGCCGCACGCGAACGCCCGTGGGCCGCCGCGCGCGCAGCACGCCCGCGTCGAGGACTCCCGCCGTCGGCGCGTCCTCGGGCACCACGTCGCCCCACCAGAACGTCCCATCCGGCTCCCAGGCGAGCACCCGGTAGCGCGGCGCCACCGGCACCGGCTCCGGACCCAGCGTCCCGCCCGAAGCGGACGGCGTCACCGTCGCCGGAAGCCACTCCGCCACGTTGGCCAGGTCCTCCAGCCGCGAGGGCCCGGCGCCGCCACCGCCCTCGCGCTTCGCCGCCTCCCACATCAGGCGGTCCTCCTCGGAGATGAGCGCCGCGCCCACGCGCGCCTCGCCCTGGAACGGACGCTCCCCTTCCAGCACCGCCCGCAGCCGCAAGCCTCCGGGCTCGGCACGCGCGGGCGACGAAGGCACGGAAGGCTCCGGTGTCACGGCCTCCGCCGCGACGACGGCAGCCGCGCGCGACGGCCCGGAGGTGACTTCCGGAGCGCGCGGCCACCACCACCCGAGCAGGAGTCCGGCCACCGCGAGCGCGGCGACCAGGCCCCACGGCCTTGTGCGGACCGCGCGGCTCAATCCGTGTCGCTGCTGGAGTACAGGGAGAGGTAGACGGGCGCGTGGTCCGACAGCCGGCTGACGAAGTCCGTCGTGCTGCTGACGTAGTCCCGGCCCGTCGTGGAGAACTCCGTCACGTACGTGTTCTGCATCCAGAAGTGGTCATACGCGCTCACGTAGCCACCGCTGAGGTTGAGGGAGGTGAGCACGTCCAGCCTGCAGGACACCGCCGGGGACAACGCCTTCAATTCGGCCCAGGAGGCGCCGGTGCAGGCCATGTTGTGGTCGCCCACGAGGATGACGTCCTGGTCGCTGCTGCTGCCGTCCTGCACCGACTTGAACACGGTGTCGATGTTGCGCACCTCCACGTCGCGCTCGGCCGCGGTGCCCCAGATGGCGTGCCAGTTGATGAAGGTGTAGTCCGCGCCCGTGGGCGTGTGCCGCACCTTCACGATTTGGGGCTCGCGCTCGAACTTGTCGCCGCTGTCGCTGTACACCGCGGACGACAGCAGCGACACCGTGTCCGTCCGGTACAGCACCGCGTAGATCTCCTTGTACGAAGAGCGGCCGATGAGCGGCGTCTGCGCGTAGCTCCACGACACGCCGGATACCTGCGTGAGCGCCTGGGCAATCGCGGGCATCACGCTGGTGTTCATCACCTCCTGGAGGAACACCACGTCACAGCCGTTGTTGGACGTGCTGTTGGCGCCGAACTGGTTCCAGATCTGCTTCGCGTCATCCAGGTACGTCTGCTCGTCCGTCCAACCTTCGTGGCGGAGGTTCCAGCTCACCACCCGGAGGTAGGAAGCCGCCTGCGACAGCGAGGGAACTGCGAGAGCGACCAGCACCACCGCGCGCAGCAGGAAGGACGGCAGTCTCATTCGGACACCTCGGAGAAGGGGGCGGCCGCGGGGGACGGACGCACGCGCGAAACCTCGCGCGCGGAGTCCGTCGTAATGGATTCAGGGCGTTACGGGCAACCAACGTTCTTGAAAATCAAGAAACAACCAAGGTCGAAGCACACCCTCCCCTGAGCGAGCGCGACACCGCCGTCGCCCACGGGCCCGGGCCAGCCGCCCCTCTGCCCCATAAATGCAACTTGATTACTTTTAGATCTCAGTTGCATATTCGCGATGCGCACGCGGCGGCCCCATCGCCCGTCCATGGCGACGCACGACACCGGGCCCGGCGCGCGACAGAGGGAGAGGGACTTCGTGAGCAGGCTCATCTGGAGCATGGGAGGCACCGGCCTGGTGCTGGCGGACCTGACGGCGGCGTGGCTCCACCGTCCGCTGGAGCCCCTGACGCGGGACGAGCCCGTCCTCCTGGCGCGGAAGGCGCGCCCGCCACCTTTTCCGCCCGAGCGCCTCGCCTCGGGTGAGGTCGTCGCCTCGTGGGTCGTCCTGCGCCCGGACACTCCCTGAGGCCAGGGCCTCCACCCCTGTCGTACCGGCAGTTCCCCCAGCAGTTCCAACAAGGAGCAAGCACCCATGAAGACCCTGCACCTGTTCAAGAAGACCCTGCTCGCCAGCGGCGCGGCGGCCCTGTTCGCCGGCTGCGGCGCTCCCGCCGAGGAGACGTCCGCGGAGACGACCTCGGAGTCCACCCTGACCACCCAGGAGCAGGGGCTGCTCGCCGCCTGCGACCCGGTGGAGCTGGGCGAGGTCACCGAGCACGCCTGCCTCCACGCGGAGCTCGGCCCCTTCGAGCCCGTCACGGCCGCCGCCCTGGGCGCGCCCGTGTTCGCGGACGTCAGCGCTCCCCACACCGCGTACAACATCACCCTGCCGGCGGCCTGGTACTGCGGCTGGGGCGGGCGCGTGGCCTTCATCCCCGACGAGTCCGGCGAGTTCGCCTTCCTCGTGTCCCGCCACCGGGGCCTGCGCATCTTCGACGCCGCCACCGGCACCGAGGTCGCCCGGGAGTGCCGCTACAACGTGCCCTCCACCGTGTGCGGCAGCCTGAAGACGGGCATCCTCGCGGACCTCGAGGGCGGCACGGAGTACTACCTCCAGTTCCTCGCCATCGCCGAGCGGAACTCCGAGTTCACGCTCGTCGTCGAAGAAGCCGCCCACGACCACGCCGAGTAGTCAGCACCACCCTCCAAGGCACCCGGCGCGCTCTTCTCCGCCGGGTGGAGGCCCGCGGGAGGCACACCTCCCGTGGGCCTCGCGTTTCGCACATTCAGAATCAACTGCATCACGATTGCATTTACATCATGAATCCGACTAGGAACGGCTCATGAGCCCCTTCCTCCGCGTCCTCGCCCTGGCCGCGTGTGCCCTGGCGCTCACCGCCTGTGGCGGTGACGAGCCCCTCCCCATCGTCGAGCCTCCGCCGGACCCCTGCGCGCCCAACGGCCACATCCACCGTGAGGCCACCGGGGACTGGTGCCACTGCAACCGGGGTTACCGGGCCACCGCGGAGGGCCTCGCGTGCGAGACGGACCCGGACTACGTCCCCAGCGAGGGCTTCAGCTTCGGAGACAACGGCGAGCACGCCTGCTGGCACGTCTCCAACGGGCCCTACGTCACCGTCACCGCCTCCACCAGTCGCCTGCCCCGCGTGGACGACTTCCACACGTACTACACGGTGAAGCTGCGGCAGGAGGGCGGCCAGTACGTGGGCACCTTCAGCTACAAGGCCTTCGCCACCGGCAACTTCGTCGTCTACCTCAGCACCCCGGACGTCCCCATCTCGCTGGTGGAGACCGCCATCCAGGCCCCGGTGGCACCGGCCGGCACCCGCGCCACCGATGACCACTGCGACGGGCTGAAGCACATGGTCGGCTACGAGCTGACGGACCGCGTCCAGTACACGCTCACGCTCGGCCCCACGTCACTGTCCGAGCTCGGCCTGGTCATCGAACACCTGCCCTAGCCACCCCGCGGCACGCGAACGCGACCGAACATCTATTGCAACTAAGTTACTGTTGATCAATCAATGCTGCCGCCGCGCGGGAAGGCGGCATTGAAAGGAATCCCCACATGAAGATGACGAAGCGAAGCGTCGTGAGCGCGTTCTTCGGCCTGGCGCTGGCGGCCTGCGGCCCCGTGGACGAGAGCGGGACGGAGGCCCTGGTCCAGCAGGAGCAGGAGCTGCCCGCGGGCTGCACGTCGGTGGACGCCACCAACATGACGTCCCATGCGTGCCTCCACGCCGCCAACGCCGGTGACAACATCAACGTGGCGGCCAGCGCCACGCGCACCACCAGCGCGCCGGGCGTCAACACCGCGCACAAGCACTACACGGTGACGCTGCCTGCCGGCGCGGAGGGCTCGGTGACGTACGTCCCCACGGCCTACTCCACGGGCTCCACCTCCGAGCCCATCACCTTCTACCTCGCGCAGAGCGTGTCCTTCACGGTGCTCACCTCCGGCGGCGCCACCGTGACGCCGGGCATCAATGAGGTGCTCACCGCGTCCACCTGCTCCCTGGTCAAGGCGGTGACCTACGACCTGAGCGTGGGCGCCACGTACATCCTGGCCATGGGGCCCGCCAGCGGGAACCAGGTGGGACTCATCGCCGAGTACCTGAACGACAACCGCGTTCGCTGGTACCCGGACGCGGACAGCGACACCCACGGCGCCAACGCCGGCTCCATCCTCACCGCCTGCGAGCCGCCGGCCAACTACGTGTCCCGCCGCTGGGACTGCAACGACAGCAACGCCAGCATCAACCCGGACGCCGCGGAGATCTGCGGCAACGGCGTGGATGACAACTGCGACGGCGTGACCTGCTGACCCGAGCCTGAAGTCCTCCCGCCGGGGCGCCCTCCCTCACGCGAGGGTGCCCCGGCACCGCGCCCCCCTCACCCGACCTTCACCGGCCGGCCCACTCCCGCGACTTCCGAAGGACCCGTCGACGATGCGCCTCTCCCACGCCACCGCCCTGCTCGCCACCTGCGCCGCCCTTGCCCTGACAGGCTGCGACAATGATGACCCCTCCGACACCCAGGACGCGGGCACACTGACGGACGCGGGCACGCCCGACGCCGGAGACACGGCGGCGCCCACCGTGACGGGCACCACGCCGGCCGCGGACGCAGCCCACGTGGCCGCCGACACCGTCTTCACCGTGCGCTTCAGCGAGCCGATGAAGTCCGACCGGGGCACCGTGCGCGTGGCCGTGGACGGCGCGCAGCGAACGCTGGGCCCGAGAGAATGGCTCGAGGAGCAGCGCGTCTTCAGGGTGCACCCCGCGGAGCCCCTGCCCCCGGGAGCACGCGTCGAGGTCACCGTGCAGGCGGACTTCGAGGACCTGGCCGGCAACGCGCTCGCCTCGCCGCTCACCTTCCACTTCACCGTGCATGGGACGGCAGCCGTCAGGCCCCACGTCACGACGTCCCAGCCGGCCGAGGGCGCCACCGACGTCCTGCCCGTCGAGCTCTACAAGAACGACACGCTCGTCGAGCCGCGCAAGGGGGTCACCCTCACCTTCAGCGAGCCGATGGACACGTCGCTGTCCCAGGTGACGCTCGTGGACGTGACGACGCCGGCCACCGCGCCGCGCACGCTGGCGGGCACCTGGTCCACGGACGGCCTGACGCTGACGGTGGCCATCCTCCGCCCGGAGTCGGACCTGCCGCCGCTGGAGCAGGAGACCCGGTACACGCTGGACGTCACCGGGCTGCGGAGCGCCACGGGACAGCCCGTGGACACGGCGCATGCCGGGCTGGGGAACGGGAAGCTGGACTTCACCACCGGCCGTCGTGCCCCCGACGTCGAGCATGCCTGCGCCCATGCGCTGCTCAACACGGCGGAGGCCGTCACCGCGGGCGCCTCGCCGATGGGCGTCAACCCCGCGACGGACTCCGGCCACGCCTTCTACCTCCTGACGCTGCCGGCGGCCGGCGCGTCCTTCCAGGGCTACACGGAGGTGATTACCGACCCGGACCGGACCCAGACGGCCGCGCTCTTCCTGAGCCAGCCCGTCCCGGTGGAGGTGCGCGACACGACCGAAGGCGACACGCTCGTGGCGTCCACCCTGGAGCCCGCCGCCCCGGTCTGCGCCCCCCACATCACCCACGTGCTGAAGTTCAGCGCGCTCGCGGGCGACCGCTTCCTGCGGCTGGGATTCGGGCCGACCTCGCACCAGAGCTTCACCTTCGTCTTCGAGCGGTACTGAGGTCCGGGCCGTCTGTCGCCCAGGCAACCGGAGTCCTCGCCTTTTGTTGGACCCGGGGAGGGGCGGCTCCTAGCGTCGGGTGCCTCACCGCACCCCACCCGAGCCCCCCGCCGCGTATGCGAATCCTGCCCTCCGCGCGCCCGCTGCTGGCGGCGTGCGCGCTGCTGCTGCTCCCCGGCTGCTTCCACCTCTTCGCGGGCGGAGGTGGCGGCTCGACGGACTTCAAGCCGCCCCGGCGCGTGGACCCGGCGGACGTCGCCGTGCCGGAGGGCTACCGCGTCGAAGTCGTGGCCACGGGCCTCAGCTACCCCACCGGCGTGGCCTTCGACGACAACGGCACGCCCCACGTCACCGAGTCCGGCTACAGCTACGGCGAGGACTTCGCCCAGTCCCGCCTGGTACGAGTGGAGCCGGACGGCCGCCTCACGGAAGTCGCCAAGGGCGAGCACCCGCCCTGGACGGGCGTCACCTGGCACCAGGGCGCCTTCTACGTGGCCGAGGGCGGCGTGCAGGGCGGTGGCCGCATCGTCCGCATCACCCCGGACGGCCGCACGACGCCGCTCGTCTCCAACCTGCCCAGCCTGGGGGACCACCACACCAACGGCCCCGCCGTGGGGCCGGATGGTGCGCTCTACTTCAGCGTGGGCACGGCGACGAACTCGGGCGTGGTGGGCCCGGACAACGCCAGCCTGGGCTGGCTCAAGCGCAACCCGGCCTTCCATGACGTGCCCTGCCGAGACATCACCCTCGCGGGCGTCAACTACCCCAGCGACAACGCGCTCGCCCCGAACACGGCGCGGGTCCAGACGGGCGCCTTCGTTCCCTTCGGCACGGAGACGAAGCCGGGCCAGGTCATCAAGGGCGCCATGCCGTGCGGCGGCGCCGTGTTCCGGCTCGTCCCGGGCTCCACCGCGCCGGAGCTGGTGGCGTGGGGGTTCCGCAACCCGTTCGGCCTCGCCTTCGCGCCCAACGGCCGGCTGTACGTCACGGAGAACGGCCATGACGTGCGCGGCAGTCGGCCGCTCTTCGGCGCCGCGGACTACCTGTGGGAGGTGGAACAGGGCGCGTGGTACGGCTTCCCCGACTTCGCGGGCGGCAAGCCGGTGGACCAGGAGTGGTTCAAGGTGCCCGGCGGCGAAGTCCCGAAGCGCGTCCTCCAGCAGCCTCCGGGCACGCCGCCCCAGCCGGTGGCGGTGTTCGGCGTGCACTCGTCCTCCAACCGCCTGGACTTCTCGCGCGGCCCGGACTTCGGCCACGTGGGCGAGGCCTTCGTCGCGCAGTTCGGCGACCAGTCCCCGGACACCGGCGAGACGATGGCGCCCGTGGGCTACAAGGTGGTGCGGGTGGACGTGTCCAACGGCGTCATCGAGGACTTCGTCGCCAACAAGGACAAGGGCAGCGGAGGCCCGGCCTCCAGGCTGGGCAAGGCGGGCCTGGAGCGCCCCATCGACGCGCGCTTCGACCCGAGCGGCAAGGCGCTCTACATCGTGGACTTCGGGGTCATGCTGGTGAAGGCGAAGGGCGTCATCATTCCCTTCGAGAAGACGGGCGTGCTGTGGCGCATCACCCGCGCGGCGCCGGAGGCGAAGCCATGAGGGCCACCGTGCTGGCCGCGCTCGCCGTGCTGGCCCTGGCCGCCTGCGGCCCCGCGAGACGGGGACCCGCCTTCGGTGCGCCACGCCAGTTCACCGAGCAGGAGCAGGAGGGCCGCGTCCTCTTCATGCGCCACTGCAACCAGTGCCACCCGGGCGGCGCCGGAGGGCTGGGGCCGAGCATCAACAACAAGCCCCTGCCGGCCCTGGCCATGCGCACGCAGATTCGCCAGGGCGTGGGCGCCATGCCCGCCTTCACCGATGAGATGCTCAACGACACGCAGGTGGACGCCATCGTCGCGTACCTGAACGAGCTGCAGGAGGAGAAGGACTGAGCGGCCCCCCGCTCCCTCCCCAACGCGCACTCCTGAACAGCCGGCGGCTGCCCACCAGCCAGCCGATTTCGATACGATTGCGTTCCGTAATCCTGCCCCTTAGGGTGGAGTTATGGAACGACGTCGTCTCGTATCCAGGCGCCCCGCCCGGACCCGCGTACCCTCGCCGGAGGCCTCACCCGTCCCGGCTCCGGAAGTGAATGAGGGCCGCCGCCCCGGCCGTCCGCGGAGCGAGGAGGCACATGGCGCCATCCTGGACGCCGCCATCCAGCTCCTCCGTGAGGTGGGCTACGACGCGCTCACCATGGACGCCATCGCCGCGCGTGCCGGAGTGGGCAAGGCGACCGTGTACCGCCGCTGGTCGACGAAGGAGACGCTCGCGGCCGAGGCCATCGAGCGCATCATGCGCGCCATCCCCGTCCCGGACACTGGCACCACCGCGGGTGACTTGCGGCGGATGATGCGCGACGCGCTGGACATGTACAGAGACCCGTCCACGGGAGCCCTGCTGTCCGGCTTCGTCGCGGCCATGGCGCGGAGTGAGCTCATCGCCCGAACGATTCGCTCCGGCTTCGTCGGAGTGCGGCGCGAGGCGCTCCGGCAGGTGCTGGAGCGCGGCGTGACGAGGGGCGAGCTCCAGAAGGGACTCGACTACGAGCTCGCGCTCGACCTGCTCGGCGGTCCCCTCTTCTACCGCTTCCTCATCACCGGCGGCCCCGTCGACGAGCGGCTCACCCGCGGCATCGTCGACGCCGTGCTGCGCGCCTTCGCGACCAAGGGCTGATGCCTACTTCGTTCCCCCAACCAGAGCCACGGAGGCCGTGAGCCATGCTGGACTTCCTCTCCGACGAGCTGCGCCGGGACCCGTATCCCCTGTTCGCCCAGGCACGGAGCGACTTCCCCGTGCTCCACGAGCCTGGCTCGGGCATGTGGCTCCTCTTCGACTACGACAGCGTGAAGCGGGCGCTCAATGACCACGAGTCCTTCAGCTCCGCCGTGGAGACACCGACGGGCAGGGCGCCCGACTGGCTCGTCTTCTCCGACCCGCCGCGCCACTCGAAGCTGCGCGCCATCGTCATGCGGGCCTTCACGCCCAGGTCCATCGCGAGCCTGGAGCCGCGCGTCCGCGAGCTGTCACGCGGGCTGCTGGAGCCCGTGCTGGAGCGCGGGGAGCTGGACCTGGTCGCGGACTACTCGGCCCCGCTGCCGATGATGGTGATTGCGGAGCTGCTCGGCATTCCCGTCGAGGACCGCCAGCGCTTCATGCACTGGGCCGAGGTCATCATGACGCTCAGCTACACCATCTCCGGCGGCGAGGAGGCGGCCCATGCGATGAGCGAGAACGCGGTGGTGAAGGAGGAGATGCGGGCCTACTTCGACGACCTCGCGGCCCAGCGCCGGAGCGCACCGAAGGATGACCTGCTCACCCGGCTGGTGGAGGCCGAGGTGGACGGTGAGCGGCTGACCCCGAACGAGTTCCTGGGCTTCTTCCAGCTCCTCCTGTCCGCCGGCACGGAGACGACCACCAACCTCATCAACAACACGCTCCTGTGCCTGCTCGAACACCCGGACCAGCTCGCGCGACTCCGGGCGGAGCCCCGGCTGTTGCCCTCCGCCATCGAGGAGGTGCTGCGCTACCGGACGCCGGCACAGATGGTGTTCCGCTCCACGAAGGTGGACGTGGAGCTGCACGGCCAGGTCATCCCCGCGGGGAAGCTGGTGCTGGTGATGGTCGGCTCGGCGAATCGCGACGCCACGAAGTTCCAGGACGCGGACCGCTTCGACATCACCCGGGACCCGAACCCGCACATCGCCTTCGGGCACGGCATCCACTTCTGCCTGGGCGCGGCCCTGTCGCGACTGGAGGGCCGGGTGGCCCTCGCGGATTTGCTGGAGCGCCTGAAAGGCATCCAGCTCGCGAGCACCGAGCCGTGGGTGCCCCGCAAGGCGCTGAACGTGCTGGGCCCCGCGCGGCTGCCCCTGCGCTTCGAGCCCATCCGGCGAAACCCTCAGGCCGGCTCCCAGGCTCCCGAGAAGGCGGTGTAGCGCCGCACGTTGACGGACAAGGCGCGGTGCACCTGCGTCTCCTGCGTCACGTCCACGGGGACTCCGCCCTGGGGCACTTCCAGCCGGTCGAAGTGCGCGCCCTCGAACCAGCGGTGCGGCTGCACCTCCACGACGAACAGCCCCTCGTCGTCCAGCTCCGCGGCAATGGGCACGAAGTCCACGCGCTGCAGTTCCAGCGGCGGAGGGAAGTCCAGCGCGACGCGGAAGAGCACGCGCTGCTCCTGACGGAAGGCCGTGCCCTCCAGCAGGACCGAGTGCCCGTTCAGCGCCGCCCCTTCCGCGCCCAGCGCCCGCGAGGGAGGCTGGAGCAGCAGCGAGAAGGAGCGCGCCAGCCCGGCGATTCCCGGCGAGCGCCCCAGCACCTGCACCTCGCCTCCCGCCATCAGGTCGAACACCACCTCGCGGTCCCACTCGCCCAGCACCTTGCCGCCGGAGAAGAAGTCCCCCTCGTGCGCTCGCGCTGAGGGCAGCAGCCACTCCCCCAGGCGGCGCAGCACGGCGGCCTGGGGCTGGAGGGGCGACGCGTTCTCGAACAGGTAGATGGGGCCCAGCACCATCAGCCCCGAGGACAACCGCACGCGCCAGCCGGTGTCGGTGGTGAACTCGCCCGGCACCGTCTCACCGGGCGCGAGCGCGGTGCGCAGGCCCATGCGGAAGGTGATGCCGCGGCCTCCGGTGCCGGACAAGCCGCAAGCGGCGACGCCTCCCGAGAGCGCCGTGCCCAGCATCAGCGTGAAGGCGCGGCGGGTGGTGCGCAGCGGGGACGTCATGGCGTGTCCTCCTGGAGGTCCAGGTACAGGGTGAGCGTGCCGGTGAAGGTGCGCGGCGCGCCGGCGGAGAAGTGCCGCGTCGCCAGCAGCGAAGCGGGGGCGTCCGGCCCTCGGAAGTTGGAGACGTAGTTCAGCTCCGTCTCCCTCCAGCGCGTGTCCAGCAGGTTCTCCACGGAGAGCCCCACCTCCATCGCCTTCCAGCGCGCGCGCGTGGCCACGTCGAAGAGGAAGACGGACTCGCTGTAGCGGTCCAGCGGCAGGGGGCGAGGCCCGACGGCGCTGTGCCCCACCGCCACGTTCCACCCCAGCTGCTCCCCGGCCACGGTGGCGGTGCCGCGCACGGACGCATCCAGCCGGCCCAGGAGCGCGGGGATGTACGGCATCACCGTGCCGTCCCACACCTTCCACGCGGACGCGCCCGGCACGGGCAGCGTGGCTCGGGCCCAGGCGAGCGAGGCCTGCACGTCCACCCACTCGTGCCACGTGCCGCGCGCGGTGACGAAGGCGCCCAGCCGCTGCGAGGCGCCAATGGGCTGGTTGCGGCCGGCCTTCTCGTCGAAGACAAAGTCCTGCGACACGCGCGTGGCGAAGACGGCGCCACGGGCCTCCAGGGCATACGGGCGGTCCTCGCCCTCCAGCCGCCAGCCCAGTCCCGACTCGCCCGAGGCAACCCGCGCATACGGCGCCAGCTCCGCGTCGGACAGCGCGGCCGCATCGCTGGAGCGCGCCCCCAGGCCGGCGCTGGTGAGCCAGCTCAGCCGGGGGGACAGCCGCACCTCGACGGTGCCGCGCGGGCTGGCGAAGAAGCCATACGCCTCCAGCGACTCCTCGGGGAGGCGCGTGCCGTCCCGGTCCACCGTGGGGCGATTCTGGTCATCCACGCCGAAGAGGAAGGTGTCCAGCCGCACACCGCCGCGCAGGGTGAGCCACGGCAGCGGAGCCACGCGCAGCGACGCATAGGCGCCCAGGTGGGTGGTCCGCACCTGGTTGTCGAAGAGGGTGGTGTAGGGCGCGCCGCCGCTGTCCCGCAGGCGCCGCGAGCGCGTGTGCACGTCGTCGAAGCGGGCCACGTAGCCCAGCTCCAGCGGCTGCGGCTGTCCGAGCACGGTGAGCCCCGGCGTGTAGCGCCCGCGCAGCCCCACGGTGGAGCCCTGGTAGTAGCCCTCGGTGTTGTCGCCGCGCTGCGCCTCCTCACCGGGAGGGGTGTCCAGCAGGAAGCCCGTGAAGTTGTCGCGGATGCGCATCTGCCGGAGCACGACGTAGCCCTGCTGCATGAAGCGGCCGCCGCGCTTCAGGCGGGACTGGAGCTCGGCGGAGAGGATGTGCTTCTGGCCCGCGCCGCCCTGGTTCGTGTCGTAGAGACAGAAGAACTGCGAGTCCGCGTCCGCCTCGCACGGCAGCCGCGCGTCCACCACGTCCGTCTCCCGCACCACGCCCGCCGAGGAGAAGCGCGAGGCGTAGCTGGTGCCGAACAGGCGCAGCCGCGTCTCCTCGCCCAGCCGCAGCTCCACCTGCGCCATGGCGCCCGCGTTGGCGTGCGCGCGGTTGGGACCGAAGCCATGGCCCTGGCGCAGCAGCAGTCCCACGAAGGTGGCCTCGTTGGACTCGGGAGGACCCCACACCAGCGCCAGCCGTCGCGTGGCGAAACTGCCGGCGCTGACGGAGGTGGTGAGGCCCCGGCGCGCCAGGCCGAGCTGGTACTCCACCGTGCCCGCCACGCCGAAGTCTCCCTGCGACGGGTCATACGGGCCTTCGGTGACGCGCAGCGCCTCCACCAGCTCGGGGATGATGAAGTACGTGTCCGCGTAGCCGTGGCCGTGGGCGTGGGAGACCTCGTTGAGGGGCACGCCGTTGAGGCGCAGCTCCACGTCCTTCCCCTCGCCCGCGTCGAAGCCGCGGATGAAGATGGTCTCCGCGTGGCCCTCGCCGCCGTGGTTGGCCAGCATGACGCCGGGCGCCAGCAGCATCAGGTCCGACGCCGAGTTGCGCGGCACGTCCGCGAGCTGCCCCACCGGGATGTGGAAGTCCCCCGCCGCCACCGGAGGCGGCGCGCTCGCGGTGCCGCGCACCGTGGTGGAGAAGGCCGGCGCGGCCGGGGGGCTTCCCGCATCCGGCTGCACCGCCGGAGTCCCCGCATCGGATGGGAGCGCCTCGCGCCCCTCCGGCTCCGCTGCCTCCACGGCCTCCAGGTGGTGTCCATGCACCGGAGGCACGAAGGTGACGGGAACATCGGCCCGCACCTCAATCGGCTCCGTGCCCCGGCGCGCGGGCTGGAACCGCCAGCGCACGGCGGCGGCCATGGCGGCCCTGTCGAAGGCCACACCCGCCGTCTGCCGCACCTCCACCTGGGACACCTCTCCCGCCGTGTCGATGGTGACGCGCAGCAGGACGGTGGCGGGGACCTCGGGAGGAGCGACGCCCGCGGGCAGCACCGGCGGCGGCGCCTCCAGCGGGACGGGCGGTGTCACAGGCACTTCGGCCGTGGCGCTCAGCACGCAGAGCACCAGAGTCGGAATCCACACGGGTGATGACCTCGCTCCAGACGGCTACGGGTCTCCGAAGACACCTGACCGGACCCACGCGGCCCGGCCTCCTGAGTGCATCCACGCCCTGGATACACCGGCTCCGGATTGACATGCAATATAGTTGCATTTACTTAGCGATTGCATGAACAACCGACAGCAGCGGTCCTGGATGGGGTGGTGCGCGGCGCTGGTGGCCTGGGCGCTCGTGGGCACGGCCTGTGACAACGTGGCCACCGGCGACGTGAAGGTGACGATGAGCGGCGGTGACGGCACCCAGCGCGGGCTGCCGGACACGCTCTTCCAGGATGGCTGGTCCATCCAGTTCACGAAGTACCTGGTGTCGCTGGGGGACATCACCCTCACCTCCGCTGCCGGCGAGGTCCACACGAGCGGGCGCCACGTGCTGGTGGACGTGCAGAAGGGGGACCTGCCCCTGACGGAGCTGAAGGGCCTGCCCGCGGGCCGCTGGGACGTGGGCTTCCGGCTGAGCCCGCCCCGGGAGGACACTGAGCTGGCGGACGGCCAGGTGTCAGCGGAGGACGCGGCGATGATGCGGGAGCGCGGCTTCAGCTACTTCGTGGAGGGACGCGCGGTGAAGGCCGGCGTGGGCGTGCTCACCTTCCGCATGGGCTTCCCCGTGGAGGCGCGCATGAAGGACTGCATCAACGGCGTGGACGGCACCCAGGGCCTCGTGGTGCCGGAGTCCTCCGTGGCGGAGGCCGAGGTCACCATCCACGCCGAGCACATGTTCTATGACCGGCTGGGCACTCACAAAGGCGTGCAGCTGCGCTTCGACGCCATCGCCGCCACCGCCGGTCCGGACGGCGTCATCACCCCGGAGGGCCTCGCCTCGCAGCGACTCACCGACCTGAAGGGCCGTGACGGCCAGGAGCTGCGCGACGCCCAGGGCCAGCCCGTCGTCTACCTGCCGGGCGCGTATGACGTGCGGACGCTCCAGGAGTTCATCACCCAGAGCATCGTCGACCAGGCACACCTCAACGGCGGGGGCGTGTGCACCGTCGCGAGGTGAGGCTGATCCAACGACGAGCCAGGGAACAACCGTGGGCTCCGCCAGGCCGGAGCGGTACACGCGCGCGCCCTGTGCACCGCTGAACACTCCCGGGTCGGACTCCACCCCGGCGGCTGGCTTGTCTGGATCTCAGTGCCCACCTTGGAACTGTTCCCAACCCGGGCCTGCCCCCATGCGTCGTGGCCGAATCTTCATCGCTCAGTCCGCCGAGTTTCAGCTCAAGCGCCTTCCCGAGGACATGCGACTGCACGTCGAGACGCACCTGGAGAACCTCGTCATGGTGCTCGAGCAGGAACCCCCGGAGGCGCTCCTGACGCGGATGACCCGCGAGGACGATGGCTTCATCGCGAACGTGGGCGCCACCCGCATCTTCTTCTCCGTCGACACCTCGCTCAGGGCCCTCACCGTCCAGCGCCTGGAGCAGCAGGCTCCCGAGGACGACGAGGAGCCCCGGTAGCCAGGACGCGGCTCAGGCCGTCAGCGGCAGCGTCTCGTCGGCCTGCTCGCAGGGGCCGACCTGCCGCACGCCCGAGTGACGGGGCAGGCAGACGCGGAACGCCGTCCCCTCCCTCTCGGTGGAGCGCACGCTGAGCGTGCCCCGGTGGGCCTGGACGATGCTGTGCGCGATGTAGAGGCCCAGCCCCAGGCTCTCGCGCGCGGTGGCTTCGGAGGTCTCGCCTCGACGGAACGGGTCGAACAGGTGCGGCAGCAGCTCCGGGGGAATGGGCGCGCCCTCGTTGTGGACCTCGATGAAGACGCCGTCGCCCCGCTCCCAGGTGGACAGGCGGACGGGCGTGCCCTCCGCGCTGTGCTTCAGCGCGTTGTCCAGCAGGTTGGCCAGCACCTGCGCCATCCGCTCCAAATCCCAGGTGCCATGCAGGCAGTCGCGCGCGAAGTCGCACCGGATGGCCCGGCCCGGGCGCGTCACGTGCAGCTCGTCCGCCACCCGGTTGCACAGCTCATTCAGGTCCCCCGCCAGGGGCACCACGGAGATGCCTCCGCCCAGGCGGACGCGGGTGAAGTCCAGCAGCAGGTCCACAATCTGCTGGATGCGCTCGCCGCCCCGGGCCACGCGCTCGAAGGCCTTGCGCCGCGAAGCGTCCAGCGTGCCGGAGCCGAGCTGCGACTTCGCCGTGGTGAGGATGACGGACAGCGGCGTGCGGATGTCGTGGCCGACGATGCCCACCAGCTGCTGCCCCAGCTCCGCCGCGCGCTGCAGCTCTTCCTCGGCGCGCCGCCGGGCAGCCAGCTCCAGCGCCTGGCGCTTCACCTCCTCGCCGCGCAGGTACAAATCCACGAACACCTGCACCTTGGCGCGCAGGATGTCCGGGTCCACCGGCTTGAGGAGGTAGTCCACCGCGCCCTGCGCGTAGCCCCGGGTGACGTAGGCCGCCTCGCGGCTGAGCGCGGTGATGAAGAGGATGGGCACGTGCTTCGTCCGCTCGCGAGCCCGGATGAGGCGGGCCGTCTCCAGGCCGTCCAGGCCCGGCATCTGCACGTCCATCAGGATGCAGGCGAAGTCGCCGCGCAGCAGCTCCCTCAGTGCCTCCTCTCCCGAGCGCGCTGTCACCAGCTCCTGCCCCAGCGTCTCCAGGATGGCCTCCAGGGCCAGCAGGTTGGCGGGGACGTCATCCACCAGCAGGATGCGCGCTCGGGGCGGCACCACGTCGATGGAGTCTTCAGAAGGGACAGCGGGCAGCTGGGACAGGGAGGAAGGCACCTTTCGAATCCGTCTGCGGGAGCGAGGCCGCGTCGTGAGGGAGCAGCCGACCGGGGCCCTACTGGCCCGGCCGCTGACAAGCACCCATTCTCAACACGGAGCAACGTGGCCGGGTTCCCTCCGTGGACGCGTCTCCCTCCCCACCTCTCGCTGCTCGCTCCCCAGGCTTGCGCGCCCTGGGTCGAGCGCCGCGCCGGGAGACAGGCCCGCCACGCCGCCGACGGCCGGGGCTCCTGAAGAGGAGTCCAGCCGGCGGCGGGTGGCAGGGACTGCCGCGACCGCACGCCCCGCGTCAGGCCTGGGGCGGCTCGTTGCGGCGCGCTTCGACTTCCTTCTTCACCTGCTCCATGTCGAGGCCGCGAACCTGCTTCAGCAGGTCCTCCAGCGCCGCGGCGGGCAGCGCCCCGGCCTGCTCGAACAGGAGGATGCCGTCGCGGAAGACCATCAGCGTCGGGATGGAGCGAATCTCGAACGCGCCGGAGAGCTCCGGCTGGGCGTCCGTGTCGATCTTCCCGAAGACGATGTCCGTGTGCTTCGTGGAGGCCGCCTCGAACGTGGGGGCGAATGCCCGGCACGGGCCGCACCACGCCGCCCACCAGTCGAGGATGACGATGCCTTCCTTGGACACCGTCTCCTTGAAATTGTCCTTCGTGATTTCCACCGCCGCCATGACGCGCCTCGCTTCCTTTAGCGGACTTCCAGCAACTCCACTTCGAACAGGAGCGTGGAGTTGGGGGGGATGACGGGCGGGTAGCCGCGCGTGCCGTAGCCCATCTCCGGGGGAATGGTGAGCTTGCGCACCCCCCCCACCTTCATGCCGGCGACACCCTTGTCCCAGCCCTCGATGACCTGCCCTGCCCCGAGCCGGAAGGTGAAGCCCTGGCCCCGGTCTCGGCTGCTGTCGAACTTGGAGCCGCTGGTCAGCGTCCCCACGTAGTGCACCGTCACCGACTTGCCGGCCGTCGCCTCGGCGCCGGTGCCCACCTTCACGTCTTCCACCTTCAGGCTCATTCACCGCTCCTCGTTCAACTGGAGTGGAACACCTTAATGCGCAAGTCGCTCACGCGCCGCACCGGAAAAGCACGGTGGCGCGGTGCCCGTCAGCTTCCGGGCACCGCGCCACCGTCTCAACCCACTGGGATTTCAATGACTGGCTGCTCAGAAGGTACCGCCGACGCTCACGGTGCCCTGGTAGCTGCCGCCCTCATCGAAGTCGCCGCCGCCGGAAGCCACACCCGGAGCGAACTCCTTGTCGAAGAGGAAGTTGTAGTTGGCCCGCGCGTCCACGGTGAAGTTACCCATGTGGCCCCGGAAGCCCACGCCCGCCGGCACGTTGCCCACCGTGTCGTCCTCGTAGCCGAGCACCTCTCCACCGCGGAAGTTGTAGTCGTTGATGCCGATGCCGCCGAGCACGTACGGGTGCCAGTCCGTGGCGAACAGGCCCAGCGTCACCACCGCCTGGCCGCCGTTACGGATGAGGTCCGGGCCGTCCACCACGCCGCCTTCACCGCCGACGTCGAGGTTGTTCAGCGAGCCGCTGTAGCCCAGCTCGAGGCCCAGAATCTTGGACGGCTTCAGGGCCGCCCGCACACCCGCCGTGGCGCCGGGGTTGATCTGCGGAGCCAGCTCACCGGTGTAGCCCTCCACGCCGCCGCCGACCAGCAGCGTCAGGCCGCGCGTGTCGTTCTTCTCCTTCTCCTCCACCTCCAGCGGCTCAATCGGCTGCGCCGCCTCGGCCGAGGGCCGGTAGTCGGACGGAGGTGGCGTCGTGATGCCGCTGCCGCCCGTGGCGTCCTGCGGCGGATACGCCTGGGACTCGGGCTGCTGCATCTCCGGCTGCTGCATCTCCGGCTGCTGCTGCACCGGGGGCTGCTGCACCGGGGGCTGCTGCATCTGGGGCTCCGGAATCACCCCGCTGCCGCCCACGCCCTCTTTCACCGGCTCGCAGCGCAGGAGGACTTCGCCCGTGCCGCTGCCGCCAATGCCCGGTTCCTCCTGTCCCACGTCGCCGCTGCCGCCCACGCCTTCATCGGTCAGCGGGTCCTGCATGCCCATGTCGTCGACGGCGTCAGGTACGGGCTCTGTCTCGATGATGATGCTGTCACCCTGCTGGGCATCACCCTCCACGGGTACCTCGTCCTGCGCCTGGGCCAGCATCACCCCCTGCGTGGGCGAGTCGGCGCTTGCCTTTGACGGTGGACAATCACCATCCGCGGCCATCGCGGCCGTGCCGTACATGAGCGCAGCGACTGCGCCCGCCAGAATCTTCGCTTTCATCCAACCCTCCATCGTCGAGTGGCTGACATGAAGGTTGTTTGCGAAGGCACATCCGGCAAGGCGCTGCCCGTGGCGGATCACCCGCCAGCGTGGCCCCCCGCATGCAGGGCGGCCAGGCGTGGTGTGGGGACAACAGGGGTTGCGCGCGCTACCCGCCGCGCAGCCACTCCGTGCCCGTGACGACGGGCAGTTGCAGCGCGCGCTCGCGGTCCAGGTCCAGGTTGCCGATGTGGAGCGACAGCGGGGACTGGACCCATTTGTAGATGGACTGGTGGAAGAGGCGGACGAACTTCTCCACGTAGCCGCCCAGGCGCGCCGCCTCCACCTCCGGGAACATGGCGGTGAGCGCCTGGAGCATCTCCGCGGGAGTGAGCTTCTCGCCCGCGTGCAGGTAGAAGCAGGCGTCGAGGATGGGGAAGGGCATCAGCTCCTCCTCTCCCACCTGGTTGTGCGCCAGCTCGGGGCCGGCGGGCTTGGCCAGCACCTTGCGGATGCCCTCGTAGCCTGTCGTCTCCTGCAGGTAGTCGAGCAGGTACATCACCACCGTCTTCGGGACGTTGGCGATGACGGCCAGGGCCCCCATGAGGTCTCCGCCGATGGTGGTGTAGCCCACCGACTTCTCGCTCATGTTGCCTGTCTGCAGGAACAGGCCCCCGCAGGAGTTGCTCCAGTTCCACATGCGCTGGGCGCGCAGGCGGGCCTGGATGTTCTGCTCGGTGATGGGCGTGACGGGAGCGTCCCCCAGCATCTTCTGGGCGATGGCGCGCTCGCGCTCGAAGGCCTCGTCGATGGAGACGACCTGGAAGGGCACTCCCAGCTCGCGGGCAATCGTCTCCGCGGCGGCGCTGGTGGCGTCGCTGGAATAACGGCTGGGCATGTAGAACGCGCGCAGGAGCGAGCCCGGGTCCTCGGGCCGCGCCTTCTTCGCGTAGCGGTGGGCGATGAGGAGCGTGAGCAGCGAGTCACGCCCGCCGGACAGGGCGATGCCCAGCACCTTGAAGGCGCGGGTCTTCTCGAAGTAGTCGCCCACGCCCAGGGCGAGCGCGTCGAGCAGGTCCTCGCACAGGGCCTCGCGGGCGGGCCGGCGCGTGTCCGGTCCCGGGAGGAAGAAGCTGCGGTGCGGGGGCACCGGGTAGGTGAGCGCCTCGCGCTTCGTGCCCACCGCGCCGGTGCAGTCCAGCACGGGGACGCGCTGGCCTCCGCTGGCCAGCCAGTTCTCACGGTCCACGCGCCAGGTGGTGGCCTCGCCGCGCAGGCGCAGGGTGCGGTCCAGGTCCACCACCGCCGCGGCGTAGCCCTCCTGGAAGCGGGGCGTCTCCATGACGTGGCGGCCGTTCTGGTTGAGGAAGCCGCCACCGTCGAAGATGAGGCCGTCGTTGCTGCCCAGCCCGTTGCAGTAGGCAATCGTGCACTGGTGGTCCGCCGCGCGGGTGGCGATGAGCTCGCGCCGCGTCTCCACGAAGCCCAGCCGGAACGGAGAGGCGGACAGGTTCACCACCAGCTCCGCGCCGGAATAGGTGCGCCGGCGCATGGGGCCGTCCGGGCTCCAGATGTCCTCGCACACCTCCGGGGCCACGATTCCGAAGTCGAACTGGAAGAGGTAGTCGCCCAGCGGCACGCCGCGGTGGACCTCCGCCATGCCCGGGGAGCCCCGGCCGAAGGTCCGCGCCTCATAGAAGACGCTGTAGGTGGGCAGCTTCTCCTTGGGCACGAGGCCCAGTACGCGCCCGCCCGCCACCACCGCCGCGCAGTTGAGGCGCAGGCTCTGCCAGGCGATGCCCACGCCCACGATGAAGACGGTGGGCAGCGACGCCGTCTCGCGGGCGAAGCGCTCCAGCTCCGGCCACTGCCGGTCGATGAAGCCCTGCCACTGCACCAGGTCCTCGGCCGGATAGCCGGCGATGGCCTGCTCCTGGAAGACGCCCAGCGTCACGCCGTCCGCCGCCATCTTCCGGGCCTGGGCCAGGAGCCTGTCCGTGTTCCGGGTGAAGGCGCCCACGGTGGTGTTGACGCTGGCAAGCCCGAGCTTCACGAGCCGCATGGTTGTTCCCACTCCCCTTTCGGCCGGACGCGCCCGGTTGGGCCCGGGGTCCGGCACCGGTGTGGGGCCCAGCAATGCCCGGCCCGCCCGCCAAGGCAAGCCCTACCCGCGCGGGGCCTGGGGCCCTGGGCCCCGGTTCAGTTCATCGGCCCGGTGGGCCGCACGGGCTGGAGGCGGGCGATGAGCTCACCGACGTCCGCCATGACGGACTCCAGGCGCCGCTTCACGTCCAGCTCGCCCAGCAACTCCTGGCGCCGCTCGGCCTCCGGGACGACGGCCGAGGCCACCACGTCCGCCAGCGTGCCGCCCAGGGCGCGCGCGGCCACGGGGAGCAGGTTCTCCGCGAAGGAGGGCGGCACCCGGCCGGCCAGCTCGAAGACGGCCTGCCGGAGCTGCTCCTCCTCGGGGCCCACGTACGGCAGGTCCGGCAGCACCTCCGCGGACACCTCGCGGTACGCCTTGTCGCCCGTCAGCTCGGAGGCCAGACGGACGCGGCAGACGCCCTGGAGGAGGATGTTGTAGCGCCCCTCTTCCACCTGCTCGTCCCAGATGATGACGCCCGCGCACATCATGGGCTGCATGGGAGGCCGACCGCCGTAGTCCCCCTCCCAGCCGGACTCCAGCTGGGCCAGGGCCATGATGCGGTCCCCCGCGAGCGCGTCGCGGACCAGGGCGCGGTAGCGCGGCTCGAAGATGTGCAGGGGGATGACGGTGTGCGGGAAGAGCACCGCCGACGGCAGCGGGAAGACCTTCAGCGCGCTTGCAGCGCGCTCGACGCGTTCTTGAGCGGTCATGCGGGCACCCCTGAGTTGATAAGCCCGCCGGGTGCCGGTCGCATTCCAATCATGCGGCCGGCCGAGCGGCAGCATCAGGGTACAGGGGCTCCGGGTCCGACTGGAGCCGCAAGGCGTCAGGCCGTCTCACCTCCGACATGTGGGTCCAGCGGCGAGCCCGGCGTCACTCGAGCGTCGCCAGGAACGGGGCGCCGTTCTCCTCGCACCAGCGGCGGTAGGTCTTCAGCCGGTCATTGGAGGTCACCTGCTTGAGGACCTCGCCGTCCGGCCCGAGGTACTGGATGGCGCCGCGCACGGTGACGAAGAGGACCACCGGCGCATCCCCCACGGCCATCCAGCTATCGACGTTGCCGGGGGGCTCGTAGACGTAGGCGCCCGGGCCCACCACCTCGCCGGTGTCGAGGAGCTTGCGATGGCCGGCGACGTTGAAGCCGTGCACCTCGCCGGTGTGCCGGTGTCGGGGGATGACGGTGCCGGGCTCCAGCCGGAAGAGGTACGTCCAGCCGCTGTCGTCCCGGAAGAAGCGCAGCGGCTTGAAGGAGAGCCCGGGAGGGCCCATCGGAATCCAGGGGAGCTGCTCGGTGTCGATGGGGTGGGAGGCCAGGGGGGTGGGCGTCATTGCTTTCTCCGTGCTTTCTCCGTCGAGAGGTGACGACAGAGTGCCTCGCCCATGGACCGCTGGCGGGGCCAGGATTGACGAATCTCATTGGGCCAATCCATGGTCCGGTCCGCATGGACCTTCACGTCAACCTGCGGAGCCGGCGCGACCTGGCGGGGCAGATATACCGGGAGCTGCGCGCGGCCATCCTCGACGGCCGCCTGCGACGCGGTGAGCGGGTGCCGCCCACGCGAGAGCTGGCCCTGCGCCTGGAGGTGTCCCGCAACACGGTGAGCGCCGCCTATGAGTGGCTCACCGCCGAGGGACTGCTGGCGGGCCGCTCGCGGGCGGGCAGCTTCGTCCAGGGGGAAGGCCCCACGGGTGCGGGCCGCTCCGGAGGGCGCGGCACGGTGCGGCTGCGAGCCCGGTCCATCTGGAACACGCTGCCCACCCCGCGCGCACCCGAGCCGGCGCTGGCCCACGACTTTCGCGTCGGAATCCCCGATGCCGGGATGTTTCCCTTCGAGACGTGGCGGCGGCTGATGGCGCGCCAGCTCCGGGCGGCGAACATGCCAGCGACCTACGCCGAGGCCGCGGGCCATCCCGGGTTGCGGGAGGCGGTGGCCCGGCACCTCGGTGTCGCCCGGGGCGTGCGCGCGACGGCGGAGGACGTCCTCGTCACGAACGGCGCGCAGCAGGCGCTCGACCTCATCGGCCGGGTGTTGATTGAGCCGGGAGCCTGCGTCGCGGTGGAGGAACCGGGCTACCCGCCACCCCGGCTGCTGTTCCAGTCCCTGGGCGCGCGCGTCGTCTCCGTCCCCGTCGACGCCGAGGGCCTGGACGTGAGCGCGCTGCCGGACGACGCGCGCCTCGTCTACGTCACCCCCTCGCACCAGTTTCCCTTGGGCATGCCCATGTCACCCGCGCGGAGGACGGCGCTGCTCGACTGGGCGAAGCGGCGGGACGCGGTGGTGATTGAAGACGACTACGACAGCGAGTTCCGCTTCGGGGGGCGCCCGCTGGAGACGTTGCACGGGCTGGACCGCTCCGGCCGCGTCATCTACGTCGGCTCGTTCTCCAAGGTGATGCTTCCCTCGCTGCGGCTGGGGTTCCTCGTCGCGCCGCCCTCGCTCCAGCGCGAGCTGCGGTTGGCCAGGTACGTGAGCGATTTGCATAGCCAGTGGCCGGCACAGGGAGCGCTGGCGCGCTTCATCGATGATGGATTGCTCGCGCGACACATCCGCAAGATGCGGCGGGAGTACGAGAGCCGGCATGAGCGCATCCTGGAGCGGCTGACGCGTGACTTCGGCGACTGGCTCCAGCCCGTGCCGTCGACGGCGGGACTGCACCTGAGCGCGACCTTCCGGCACGGCAGCCGGCGGCTGGAGCAGGACGTGGTGGCACGCGCGAAGGCGGCGGGAGTCGGGCTCGTCGCGCTCTCTCGCTATTACGCCAGTCCGTCCGTGAAGCCCGGCCTGGTGCTCGGCTATGGCGCGGTGGCGACGGCGCGCATCGACGAGGGACTCCGGCGGCTGCGTGCCTGTGTCACGGCGGCGGCCGGGACGAAGCGGGGCTGATTCAGGGCGCGGGGAAAAGATGGAGCGGGCCAGGCCGCTGTTCTCGGTCTCCCGCCATCTCAATCGGTGGAGCCGCTGTGCGTGCGTCCCCGTCCCTGCCCCGCCTGGGTGGGGTGGCCGACGTGTGGAACGACGGTTCCTTCCGCTCCCGCTCGCGTGAGCCCTGAGTCCCGGACGGTCGACGTGTGGAACGACGGTTCCTTCCGCTCCCGCCCGCCCTCGTGAGCCCCCAAGCCCCGGACGGCCGCCGTGTGGAATGACGGTTCCTTCCGCTCCCTCCCGCCCGCGTGAACCCCGAGTCCCGGACGGTCGACGTGTGGAACGACGGTTCCTTCCGCTCCCTCCCGCCCGCGTGAACCCCGAGTCCCGGACGGTCGACGTGTGGAACGACGGTTCCTTCCGCTCCCGCCCGCGTGAACCCCGAGTCCCGGACGGCCGACGTGTGGAACGACGGTTCCTTCCGCTCCCTCCCGCCCGCGTGAGCCCCGGCGGGGGAGGCCGACCCTGAGAATGAACGTTCCGTCCACGTCCGCCCGCACCGGAGGCGGCACTCATCCCCGAACACCCGAGCCGCGACATCCGATGGCCTCCGGGACGTGAGCGGTGGCATAGAATTGAGGCGTGGAGTCCTGGCAGCCTCGTAGCGCGCATGTGGTGGATGTCCTCTTCGCGGGGCTGGCTCGCCGCGCCCGACTGTTCACCGATGGCTGGGGTGACGAGCGATTCCTGGAAGCCGTGGAGGTGGGGACCTCATTCCTTCCGGAGCCGGCTCGAATCTCTCCTGTCTGGAGTGAGCCGACGTCGCGCCGGGGAGCGTGGGTCCGGGATGGAACATTCAGCTCGCCGCTGCCCCTGCTGGCGCCCGCCGCGCAGACGGCGCATGTGCGGTGGCTGAGCGCCGGAAGCTCCCGTGGGCGCGCGGCCTGCGTGGTGCTCGCCGCCTCGCGGGAGGAAGGCTTCGCCCTGCGCGAGCGCCTCTACACGCCGCTCGTCCGGGAGGGCATCGACCTCCTGTTGCTGGAGAATCCGTACTACGGCCTGCGACGGCCGCTCGGCCAGCGGGGCGGAGCGCTGCGCACCGTCAGCGACCACGTGCTGATGAACCTGGGCATGGTGGAGGAAGCGCGCGCCCTGCTCGCGTGGCTGCGAAGCGAAGGCTACGAGCGCCTGGGCATCGCGGGGTACAGCATGGGCGGGTACATGGCGGCGCTCACGGCGGTGCTCTTCCCGGAGCCCCTCGCGGTGGCGGCGCTCGCCG
Organism: Pyxidicoccus trucidator; assembly: GCF_010894435.1. Taxonomy (NCBI): domain Bacteria; kingdom Pseudomonadati; phylum Myxococcota; class Myxococcia; order Myxococcales; family Myxococcaceae; genus Pyxidicoccus; species Pyxidicoccus trucidator. The sequence continues at coordinate 368,240 of NZ_JAAIXZ010000012.1, forward strand.
CGGGCGCGTCGCCCGTGCCCGTGTTCACCCGGGGGCTGCTGTCGTGGTCCATCGCGTTCGCGGAGCTCGACGGCGCCCGGCGCGACGCCGAGCAGGCCCGTCAGCGGCTGGGCCGCATCTTCGACCTGGCGAACCTGACGAAGTTCCCGCCGCCGAGACAACCGGGCGCGGCCATCCTCCTCGCGTGCAAGCGGGACGGCTTCGTCCCGGCGGAGGAGACCCGCACGCTGCAAACCCACTGGAAGACGAGCGAGCTGCGCTGGGTGAACGCCGGCCACGTCTCGGCCCTGCTCACCGAGCGGTCGGCGCTATGTGCGGCGGTCCGTGATGCACTGGCACGCGTGGAGCCGTCAGCGCAGCCGGCTCCCGATTAGGGCTTCACGCGCCGCCTGTCGCATGACGACGGGCGGCGCATGAACGGAAGAGGGTCTCCCCCCTCAGCTCACTCCACTTCGATGGGTCCGCAGACGCCCTGGCTCGCCTGGACGTAGTAGTTGCCTGCGGCGCCCTCTCTCGACAGCGACCCATGGCAGCAGTAGTCACGGCCGGTGAGCGTCGTGCGGTTGAAGTTGGTGTACCAGGTACGAACCCAGATATCCGAGGTCTCGCAAATCCAGAGGATGGGCTGCTCCTGGGTGCCGAGGTCTTCGGCGCCTGCGTCCTCCTGCGCTGCACCGCACCCGACCACGAACAATGCCGCGATACATGCGACTGCGGATGACTTCATGAGCATGCGACGCCTCCTGACCACGGGGACTCAGCGCGTTCTGCGGCGACAGTTCTACCAGCACGGAGTGTGTGAGACACATCGCCTCTGCGTGATGCCACCGTGTCATCTGTCAGGACAGGCTGCGGGGCTCGAGGTGGCAGGGCGCGCGGGTGGGATGACGGGTACGTAGCACGAGCCCTTGTACACATAGGCTTCCCTGTCGCAGTCCTTCAGGTCCGCGACGCTCTTGAGCCAGCAACCGCCATGGATGGGGACCTGCACCTTCCCGCACCCCGTTCCCACCTGTGCGAAAGTCGTCGGCCCCACGGCGCGCGGCTGCTCGGTGTCCACGACTGAGCAGGCAAAGTCCCCTCGGAGCGAATCAGGCCGGGCATGGAACGCACGACGACGCCAGACTCTCCCCTCCCTCCGGCTCGGGAGCCCGTCATGAAGCGCGTCCTGCTCCAGCGCTCGCTGCTCATCCTCTGCATCGCCCTTGGCACCACGGCGCATGCCGAGCCGGCCACGCGGCTCCCACCGGAGCGCCCTGCCCCCGTCCAGGGCTGGGTGCCGGCCTACGACGCGCACATCCGCGCGGAGGCAGCGAAGGCGCCCGGCCTGCTCTCGCTCCCCGGCGACCGGATGTCCGACTTCTGCCCCAGGTGGGCAGCCCTGGCCCCCGGCGCGCGCCTCCAGTTCTACGCGGACCTGCTGTACGCCATCTCAGGCCCCGAGTCCGGCTGGGACCGCCGGGTGATGTTCAACGAGACGGGCATCCTCGACAAGGCCACCCGCAGGCAGCTCATCGACCCGGTGACACGCAGGCCCATCCTCAGCGAGGGCCTCCTCCAGCTCTCCTACGCGGACATGAGCAGCTACCCACAGGCCGAGGGCCTGGGCTGCCGCTTCGACTGGGAGGCGGACCGCGGCGCGTTCCTGCTCGACGTGCAGGCCAGCGCCGGGGCCCGCACCTTCCACTCGCTCCACCCGACGCGCTCCCTGCTCAACCCGTACGCGCAGCTCACCTGCGGCGTCCACGTCCTCAACACCCTGGCGCGGCGCTTCCCCCAGGAAGGCTTCCGCACCGCCGCCGGCAGGTACTGGTCGACGATGCGCCCCAGGAAGAAGTCCCACGCGCGGGTGCTATCGGCGCTCCAGGCTCGCGAGAGCCCCTGCTTCCAGTCCACCCCCGCCGCGCACGCCGTCCTGGCCGCGCTCCTCCAGTCCTGGGCACACCTGTCCCCCGGCCCGGCGGCGCACGGCCTCGTCGCGGAGGTCCGGCTACGTGCGCGTGGCCTGGACGAGCCGCAGCACCACCACGAAGTGGAGCCCCGCGCCCACGAGCGTCAGGGCGTGGAACAGCTCGTGGTACCCGAACACGCCGGGCCTCAAGTCGGGCCGCTTCAGCGCGTACGCGACGGCGCCCAGGGTGTAGGCGGCGCCACCGGCCAGGATGAGTGAGAGCTCGGTGACGCCGAGCGCCTGACGTGCTTCACCCAGGTACGGCACCAGCGTCCAGCCCACGCCGACGGCCAGCGCCGCCGTCACCACCTTGGGCGCCTGCACCCAGAACAGCGACTGGAGGACGCCGACGAGCGCTCCGCACCAGATGGCCAGCAACAGGCTGTCCCCCGCCGTGCCCGAGACGCCGAGCAGCGCAACCGGCGTGTACGTGCCCGCGATGAGGATGAAGATGGACGCATGGTCCATGCGCCGCATCCACACCCGCCCTCGCGGGGACCAGTCCACCCGGTGGTACGTGGCGCTCACCGAGAACAGCACCACCAGGCTGACGGCATACAGCGCCGCCGCCGCCGCGGCCCGAGGGGTGGGCGCCATCGACACCAGCACCCCGCCCGCCCCGAGCGCGCCCACGGCGGCGAACTGGTGCAGCACCCCTCGCAGCTTCGGCTTCTCCACGGCCTGGGCGTTCAGGACTGGGCCTGCGCTTCCACGCTCGCTGCCCTCGGAGGACGGGGGATGAGGTAGTCGCGCTGGATGGTGGCCAGCCCCAGCTTCTCCAGCAGCACGCAGGCGCCGTAGCCCATGTCGATTTCATGCCGGCGGTAGGAGAAGGACGCCGACCCCGGATAGCGGTGGTGGTTGTTCTGGAAGCCCTCGCCGAAGATGAGCCACGCGGCCAGGTGGTTGTTGCGCGAGTTGTCCGACGTGTCGAAGTTGCGCCCGCCCACCGCGTGCCCCAGCGAGTTGACGATGCCGCCCTGCACCGGGTGGCTCATCATCCCCAGGAAGTAGGCCGCCCCGAGCAGCCAGCCGATGCCGAGCCCGAGCGCCAGTCCGATGACGGCATGCAGGACGTACGGCAGGTACCACCGCCCCGAGCTGTTCAGCCTGTTGAGCGGGAAGTCGAGGTCCTTCGCGTAGCGCGTGTACTCCGGCTCGTTGCGCAGCAGCCCGACGATGACGCGCTTGTAGTTGCGCAATTGCTCCATGCCGATGCCGAGGATGCCGACGTTGACCGGCGAGTGCGGGTCCAACGGGGTGTCGGAGTGCTCGTGATGGAGCCGGTGCATCACCACCCACGCCTTCGGGTCCAACCCCGTGAGCCAGTTGCCGCCCACGAGCACCACCCTGCGCAGGGCCGGGTGGAGGCGCACCGCCTTGTGCGCGAGGCCCCGGTGGTAACCCACCGTAATCGTGAGGATATTGAGCAGGTATGCGGCGAGGAAGACGGCTCCGCAGGTGGCGAGGTACATGGGGTCTCCAGCTCCGCCGACTGGTTACTGGCCAGTAGGTTTCGATAGAGTAAGTTACTCGCGGGTAACCTGGAGATCAACTTGGCGAAGAAGAAACGACTTTCGGCCGCCGACCGCCGGGTCCAACTGATGGAGGTCGGGCGAGGGGTCTTCGCCTCGCATGGCTACGAGGCGACCTCCATCGAGGAGGTTGCCCAGCAGGCGGGCGTGTCGAAGCCCATCGTCTACGAGCACTTCGGCGCGAAGGAGGGCCTCTACGCGGCCATCGTGGACCGGGAGATGGACGACCTGGTGGCGCGCATGTCGGAGAGCATCTCCCAGGGCACGCCCCGCGAGCGCTTCGAGGCGGCGGTGCTGGCCTTCATGACGTACGCCAAGGAGGAGCCCGCGGGCTTCGCGGTGCTCACCCGCGACTCACCCCTGGCCACCGCGCGCCGGGGCCTGACGCGCGTCATCGACGACCTGGCCCAGCGGGTGGGTGACATCTTCCGCAGCGAGTTCGAGCGCGCCGGCTACAACCCCAAGGTCGCCCCCATCTACGCGAATGCGCTGGTGGGCATGGTGACGCAGGTGGGCCAGTGGTGGGCCGCCGAGGGCCGCGGCTTCTCCATCGACCACGTGGCACGCCACGTCGCGGCGCTCGGGTGGATGGGGCTGCGGCACCTGCCCAAGGACCCGGACTCGCCCGGAGCGCGCCAGGGCACGAAGCGGCGCGGCTGAGCCAGCGGCCCGGTGCGAGACGCGCACCGGGCCACCAGCGCACCCGGCGCGCTCACCCCCCGTGAGCGCGCCAGGCGGTGACTACTCGGCGTAGTAGAAGCCGTTGCCCCACTTGAAGGCCGTCGTGCCCGAGGGCGCGCTCATGATGTGGCAGTTCGCGGTGTCCCAGCCGCCCTCGCTGCAGGAGTTGTTCGGGCCGGGCGTCACGTAATACTTGTTCGCCCAGATGAACGGAGTGCCGCTCGGCGGGACGGGCTTGATGTAGCAGTTCGCCCCGTCGTACCAGGCGCTCAAGAAGGTGCCGTTGTGATACGGCACCAGCTTCGTGCACGGCGCCGGCCCGTTGGCCACCTTGGCGATGCGCATCTCCGTGTTCGCCGCGCCCCACATCATCGCGTGGATGAGGACCGCGGGGTTGCCATTGTTGTTGAAGCTGAACCAGTTGGAGTTGTTGCGGTCCTCGTCATCCGTGTGGACGTAGCCCGCCGCCAGCCAGTACGCCGACTGGACGTTGGACGGGGCGAAGACACCGTACTCGAAGCCCAGCGAGGGGAAGGCGCCCATCCCGGAGTTGCCCGGCATGAACATGCAGAAGCGCAGCGTGGTGTTCGCGTTGGACGTGTTGGGCCAGATGTTCCCCGAGCGCGAGTTGGCGTTGTTCTTGTCCTCGTTGTCGAAGTAACGGATGAACTCCATGCTCCCCAGCGGGCAGCTGCTGCCCAGCTTGAGCACGGCGTAGGTCTCCTTGCGCAGGTCCGTGTTGAAGCCGTGAATCAAGCGCTTGAACTTGGTCCCATCCACCCGGCAGAAACCAAAGCGCGTCCCCGCGCTGGTCTGCTGCGTCGCCCCCACCCAGCCCCAGGTGTAGTTGTTGTTATTCTTGTCCTCGTCATCCATGTAGATCTGGATGTACTCACTGCCCGCGGGGCAGCCCCACGGCTTCTTCGGAATCACGCCGACGTCCTGGGCGCCCAGGCTCTTCAGGCCGCTCTTCGCTCCGTCGGAGACGTCCGCGCCGGGGCAGTGCGTCTTGGACATGGCCGAGTCCACCTCGTAGCACCGGCCGGCCTCGCAGTAGATGCCGTCGCGGCACGTGCCGGGCTCGGCCGGGAGCGCCGGAGCCTTGCAGTCCTTGAGCGTGGCGCCCGCGCACATGGCCCGCGACACGGCGGAGTCGGCCGCGTGGCACTGGCCCTCCTCGCTGGTGGGGTTGTCGCAATACGCCCCGTCCAGGCACGAGCCGAGGCCGGCGCGGGTATCCGCGAGCTTGCACTCGCACAGCGCCTGCGAGGGGCCGGAGTCGAGGGGCTGGCAGCCGCAGCTGTCACACCACTCGCCACCGACGCACGCGCCCACGCCACAGCCGCCCGCGGGAGGCTCGCAGGCCGCTCCCATCTTCGCGCCGCCGCACATCACCTGCGAGACGGGCGAGCTGGGCGGGTGACACCCCGCGGAGTCACCACAGCCACTGCCCTCACAGTAGGAACCCTCGGAACACTTCCCCACGCCACAGACGGGGTTGATGAGGCCGCAGGCACAGGCGAACTCGGAGATGGGCGACTCGGGCGCGTAGCACCGGGTGCCGTCGCAATAGCTCTTGCCGACACAGCCCTCGGGGATGACGGCCTGCTCGGCCGCGGCGGCGGGCGTGGACCCGAGCAGCGCGAAGACGAGGAGCGGCGTGAGGAGGAACAAACGAGATGACATGGGAATGGGTGGCTCCGTCGAAGGTGAGCGCGGGCGATGAGCACGCCCCATGCCATCGGCGCACCGCCCGCCAGGCGGGTCCGCGCGGACACGGCTGTGACCTCCCCCGTCACAAAGCACGCGGCGCAGTGACGGCGGACGCCACACGGGGCCGCCGCGGCGGGCCTACCGGCGTCCCCTTCCCACGCTCCCGGGTGGCCCGCAAAAGCAAGCGCCCCGGCCACCCTCTCGGGCAACCGGGGCGCTGCTCACGCGCTGCCCGGAGGCAGCGCGTCAGCCGGAGGGGCTTGGGACGGCCCCCTCCGCGTCAGCTCAGTTGAACGTGGTGATGAGCGAGACGTTGGTGAAGCCGCCCTTCGCGCCGAACACCTGGATGTAGTACTTGCCCGGCTCGAAGCCGTTCAGGTTGCAGTTCTCCGTGCTGTGCTCGTTCACGCCACGGCAGTCGTAGGAGCCGAAGCCCGGGGCCGCCGCGCGCTGCACGTAGAGGTCCGCGTTGCCCGCGCCGTTCTTCAGCCGCACGTGGATGTTGCGGGTGCCGCCGTTGGTGCGCTCGGGAATCTGGACCGTGAACACCTGCGAGGAGCCCGCGGCGCCGGACAGGCCGGAGATCTCCACGCCCGGCTCGATGGGCACGAAGCCGCCGTCCCAGGTCACCACCAGCGACACGCCGGTGTAGGCGCTGAAGCCGTTCAGCATCACGTACCAGAGGCCCTGGCCCGGAGCCGGGAAGGTGCACACCTCGTTGTTGCCCGAGCTGTACGGACGGCAGTCGTAGGAGGTCGCCGTGGGGGCGTTGAGGTAGCGCACGTACAGGTCCGCGTCACCCGTGCCACCGGACATGGTGAACTTCAGGTTCGTCGCGCCCTCGGGCACCGTCACGGAGAAGTACTGCTTCGCGCCGCGAGCACCGGACAGGTTGGTGGCCGGCACGTTCCGCTCGATGGGGAGGTTGACCGGGGGAGGAATCGGCACGCCCACGCCGACCGCCTTCCACGCGTTGCCCACCGAGGCGATGGTGGCGGCGTCGTAGCCCAGCTGCGCGGCAGCCTGCTCCGTGGCCGTCTTGGCGTTCTCGAAGTTGGAGGACGGCAGGAGGAGGTCGACGTTCGCCTTGTAGAAGATGCGAGCGGCCTTCTCGATGCCGATGCCAGCGACCACCTGGGTGGTCTTGGCGCGCGGGTGCGTGCCACCCTGCGAC